>NZ_CAWURG010000055.1:0-93109 GCF_963924895.1 uncultured Sphaerotilus sp. | reverse complement strand
GCGCCGCGACGGCCGTCTGCCGTGGGCGCGCCCCGATGCGAAGTCGCAGGTCTCCGTTCGTTATGTTGATGGCAAACCGCACCACATCGACACCGTCGTGATCTCGACCCAGCACCGTGAAGACATCGGCCACAAGGAACTGACAGAAGCGATCATCGAGCAGGTAGTGAAGCCCGTGCTGCCGAAGAACATGGTCACCCAGGACACCAAGTTCCTGATCAACCCGACCGGCCGCTTCGTCATCGGCGGCCCGCAGGGCGACACCGGACTGACCGGGCGCAAGATCATCGTCGACACCTACGGCGGCTACTCGCGCCACGGCGGCGGCGCGTTCTCGGGCAAAGATCCGTCGAAGGTTGACCGCTCGGCCGCCTACGCCGCGCGTTATGTCGCGAAAAACATTGTGGCCGCAGGCCTCGCCACCAAGTGCGAAATCCAGGTCGCCTACGCCATCGGCGTCGCGCGTCCGGTCAGCGTGCTGGTTGACACCTTCGGCACCGGGAAAATTTCTGACGACAAAATCGCGGCACTGGTCGAGAAACACTTCGACCTGCGCCCGAAAGGCATCATCCAGTCGCTGGACCTGCTGCGCCCGATCTACACCAAGACCGCTGCCCATGGCCATTTCGGCCGCGACGAGCCGGAATTCACCTGGGAGCACACCGACAAGGCAGCAGCCCTCAAGGCGGACGCGGGCATCAAATAAAAAGGCGTATAATTTGCCCCGCTGAGGAGCGTTGCGACCGGGTGGGGTTTAAGCCACATTTACCGGCCAGGCTCAGCAAAGATATCAACGGCGCTCGCACCGGAAACGGTGCGGGCGCTTTGCTTTTGTAGCAACGATTTCGCATCAACTAAAACGTGCCCCCGAGGGGCGCTGCGACCGGGCGGGTCGAAGGTTTAACCCGCACACCGGCCAGGCTCGGACGGCATGCTGGTAACGGCGCCCGACTATCTATCCAGGAGCAAGACATGAACGCAAAAACCGCCGACTACAAAGTCGCCGATATGACCCAAGCCGACTTCGGTCGCAAGGAAATCGCCATTGCCGAGACCGAAATGCCCGGTCTGATGGCGATCCGCGAAGAACACAAAGGCAAGAAACCGCTGAAAGGCGCGCGCATTGCCGGTTCGCTGCACATGACCATCCAGACCGCCGTGCTGATCGAAACGCTGGCGGATCTGGGCGCCGACATCCGCTGGGCGTCATGCAACATTTTCTCGACCCAGGACCACGCTGCTGCCGCAATCGCCGCTAGCGGCATTCCCGTGTTCGCCTACAAGGGTGAAACGCTGGAAGACTACTGGGATTACACCCACCGCATCCTCGAATGGTCGGACGGCGGCACGCCGAACATGATCCTCGACGACGGCGGCGACGCCACCCTGCTGGTCACACTGGGCGCGCAGCACGAGCGCAACAAGACGCAGCCGCCCGAGGGCACCAATGAGGAAGAAGTGGTGCTGTTCGCCGCGATGCGCAAGACGCTGAAGGAAAAGCCCGGTTTCTATTCGAACATCGAGAAAAACATCAAAGGCGTCACCGAAGAAACGACCACCGGCGTGCACCGCCTGTATCAGATGGAAAAAGAAGGCCGTCTGCCGTTCCCGGCGATCAACGTCAATGACTCGGTCACCAAATCCAAGTTCGACAACCTCTACGGCTGCCGCGAGTCGCTGGTGGACGGCATCAAGCGCGCCACCGACGTGATGATCGCCGGCAAGGTCGCCGTCGTCGCCGGCTACGGTGACGTGGGCAAGGGCTCGGCGCAGGCGCTGCGTGCCCTGTCCGCGCAGGTCTGGGTGACCGAGATCGACCCGATCAACGCGCTGCAGGCCGCGATGGAAGGCTACAAAGTCGTGACGATGGAGTGGGCCGCCGACAAGGCCGACATCTTCGTGACCACCACCGGCAACAAGGGCGTGATCCGCCACGCGCACATGCTGGCGATGAAGGACCAGGCGATCGTCTGCAACATCGGCCACTTCGACAACGAGATCGAGGTCGCGTCGTTGGAGCAGTACGAGTGGGACGAGATCAAGCCGCAGGTCGACCACGTGATCTTCCCGGACGGCAAGCGCATCATCCTGCTCGCCAAGGGCCGCCTGGTGAACCTGGGCTGCGGCACGGGCCACCCGAGCTTCGTGATGTCGTCGAGCTTCGCCAACCAGACCATCGCGCAGATCGAGCTGTTCTGCCACCCGGACGGCTACGACGCCGGCAAGGTCTACGTGCTGCCGAAGCACCTGGACGAGAAGGTGGCGCGCCTGCATCTGAAGAAGGTCGGCGCCATGCTGACCGAGCTGACCGACGAGCAGGCCGCCTACATCGGCGTGCCGAAGCAGGGCCCTTACAAGCCCGACACCTACCGTTATTGATTCACCCCGGCCCCTGCGGGGGCCACCGAGAAAGACACACGACATGCGCATCGATCAGCTGATTGTCCAACGGGGCATGGTCCCGACCCGCTCCGCCGCCCAGCGGCTGATCGAACGCAAGGCCGTGCGCTGGCTCGGCCCCAAGGGCTGGCTGGTGCCGACCAAGTCCGGCGAGGACGTGCCCGACGACGCCCAGGTCGAGATCACCGACGACGCGGAGCTGCGCTTCGTGTCGCGCGGCGGCCTCAAGCTCGAAGGCGCTGTTGCCCGCTGCGGCTTCACCGTGGCCGGGCGCACCTGCCTGGACGTCGGCCAGAGCACCGGCGGCTTCACCGACCTGCTGCTGCAGCAAGGCGCGACGAAGGTGGTCGGTCTGGATGTGGGCCGCGACCAGCTCGCCGCCAAGCTGCGCGACGATCCGCGTGTGGTCAGCTACGAAGGCATCAACGCCCGCGACGTGGGCGAGTCGGCCTTCGCGCAGGAGTGGGCCGCGGCCAGCTTCGACGTGGTAGTCGCCGACGTGTCCTTCATCTCGCTGACGCACGTGCTGCCGACGCTGTTCGCCTACATGGCGCCGGACGCCGACCTGCTGGTGCTGGTGAAGCCGCAGTTCGAGCTGCAGCCCGAGCACATCGGCAAGGGCGGCATCGTGCGCAACAAGGCGATGTTCACCGAGGTCGAGACGCGTGTGCGCCAGTGCTGCCGCGACGCGGGGATGAAGGTCCACGCCTACTTCCAGAGCCCGATCACCGGCGGCAACGGCAACACCGAATTCTTCCTGTGGGCGCGCCACCTCGACCTGGAGTCCGGCGACAAGCCGATCGCGCAGCCCACGCCCAAGAAGCCTGTCCGAGACGACACCTGAGCAGCTCCGCCTGCGCAGACCACGACTGAACCTGCCATGACGCCAACCGCCTCCCTTCCGCTGAGCCTGGAGTTCTTCCCGCCCAAGACGCCCGAGGGCGTGACCAAGCTGGCTGCCGTGCGCCAGGCGCTGTATGCGCTGAAGCCGCAGTTCTGCTCGGTCACCTACGGCGCGGGCGGCTCGACCCAGGACGGCACGCTGCAGACCGTGCAGGCCCTCCTCGACGAAGGGCAGGACGGTGCCTCGCACTTCACCTGCGTCGGCGCGACCCGCGAGTCGGTGCGCGAGCGGCTGGCACAGTTCCGGGCGATGGGGATGCGCCGCATCGTCGCGCTGCGCGGCGACCTGCCCAGCGGCTTCGGCCCGATGGGCGAGTTCCGCCACGCCAGCGACCTCGTGGCCTTCATCCGCGCCGAGACGGGCGACCACTTCCACATCGAGGTGGCCGCCTATCCCGAGATGCACCCGCAGGCCCGCTCGCCCCAGGCCGACCTGCAGGCCTTCGAGGCCAAGGTGAAGGCCGGCGCCAGCTCGGCGATCACGCAGTTCTTCTACAACGCCGAGGCCTACTGGCGTTTCGTGGACGAGGTGCAGGCGCTCGGTCTGGACATCCCGGTCGTGCCGGGGATCATGCCGATCACCAATTCCAGCGGCATCCTGCGCTTCGCCGACGGCTGCGGCGCCGAGATCCCGCGCTGGGTGCGGCTGCGCTTGCAGAGCTACGGCGACGACACGGCCAGCATCAAGGCCTTCGGGCTGGATGTCGTGACCGACCTGTGCGAGCGACTGCGCGCGCAAGGGGTGCCGTCGCTGCATTTCTACACGATGAACACCAGCGCCACGGTGCTGGAACTGGCGCGCCGGCTGGCGCTGTGACGCCGCACCGGTGATGCGGTGGCGCCACACCGGCGCGGCCCTGAACTACACCCGCTTCTCCAGCGTCAACCTTGACGTCAAGAAGGTGCAGATCCGCACGGACCTGAAGACCACCACGGGCACGCTGGGCACCCTCAAGATCGACCCGCTGCTGGTCGGCGTGGGCGTCGGCTACAAGTTCTGATCCGCGTCCGGATCGGCGGTCTGACCGTGTTCACGGTCCCAGACCGGGCCGTCCTCGGTCAGCATCGCGTCGAGCGGCACGTCGTGCGGCTCGGCGTGCAGCCACGGGATGTAGCCGTGCGCATAGCCGATGCCGGCGGTGAAGGGCATCGGCTTCAGTGAGGCCAGCGTGCGGTCGTAGAAACCGCCGCCATAGCCCAGCCGCACCCCCCCCGGCCCGAAGCCCACGCAGGGCACCAGCAGGAGTTCCGGGTGGAATTCCTCCGTGTCCTTCGGCTTGAGGATGCCGAAGGCGTCCTCCTCCATCGGACAGCCGGGGTACCAGACGTGGAAGCGCAACTGCTTCGTGAGCTTGTCGATCACCGGCAGGCCGATGCGCCGGTCCGGGGCGGACTCGGTCCAGCGGTAGAGCGCGGGCAGGGCGTCGAACTCGCCCTTGATCGACCAGAACGCGCCGATCGTCTTCTCCCTGCGCGACAGCAGCCAGACCATCAACACCTCCTGCAGGTGCACCGAGCGCTGGTGGCGGTCGGACATGCCCATGCGTTCGGCCTGGAGTTGCTGGCGCAGCGTCTTCTTGTCGCGGGGCGGCTCGGGGAGCTTGAAGGGGGGAGTGCTGGACGGAGTGCTCATCGGATTTCGTTCTCGGCCAAGGTGGGTCGATTGTGCGTGTGCCCGGGCATGGCGGCAAATCGAAGGCGGGTGGCAGGGCGTGTTTTGCCCGGTCGATTCGCACGTGCTTGTCGGCGACGGGGTGGCGGGATCAGGGTCCGCCCCTACACTGGCGGCGGGGGTCAACGAAGGTGCGCATGAAGTCAGTGGTGGATGTGGCGAGGGCCGCGGTGGTGGCGGTGGTGACCAGTTGTGGTCTGGCGGGGTCGGTGTGCGTGGCGCAGGCCCAGAATGCCGCGACCAGCGAGACCCGGGCGCTGGACGACCGGCTGGTGCAGGCGCGCGAGTCGTTCCGCAAGAAGGACCGGACCCGGCTGCTGGTCCACCGCGACACGCTGGTGGCCGCGCGCCACCCGCTGGCGATGTGGGCCGACTACTGGGAGCTGAACAACCGGCTCGCCGAGTCGAACCAGGGCGAGCTGGACGCCTTCTATGCCCGCTGGCCCGGCACCTACGTCGAGGACCGCCTGCGCAACGACTGGCTGCTCGAACTCGGCAAGCGCCGCGACTGGCGCAACTTCGCCACCGAATACCCGCGCTTCAAGTACAACGACGACCGCGAGGTGAGCTGCTACGCGCTGCTGCTGCGCCACCACGTTGGCGAGGACGTGCGCGCCTCGGCCCGCGCGAACTGGTTCCTGCAGCGCGACGGCGACGACGGCTGCACGCTGCTCGTCACCACGCTCTACACCGCGCGCCTGTTCGGCGCCAGCGACGTCTGGCTCAAGGCCCGCGAGGCCGCCGAGGCCAAGCGCCTGAATGCCGCCCGCCAAGCACTGACCCTGCTGGGCGAGGACGCGGGGCCCACGCTGACCGAGCTGTTCGAGCAGCCGCAGCGCTACCTGGCCCGCCGTGCCGACACCGACAGCCGCCAGGGCGCCGAATACGCCGTCATGGCGCTGGCCCGGCTGGCCGCCAACGACCCCGCCGCGGCCGCCACCGAATTGCAGGACCGCTGGCAGACCCGGCTCCCGCCCGAGGCTGCGGCCTGGGCCTGGGGCTCCGTGGCGCGGCAGGCGGCGATGAAGCTGATGCCCGAGGCGGACACCTGGTTCCAGCGGGCCAGTGGTGCTGCGGCCACCGCCACCCGCGACATCGACTGGAACGACGACACGCTGGCCTGGCGTGCCCGCTCCGCCCTGCGGGCCACGGACACGGGCCGCTGGCAGCGCCTGCTCGACGCCATCGCGGCCATGAGCACCACCGCGCAGGCCGATCCGACCTGGGTCTACTGGAAGGCCCGCGCCGTCCAGTCCACCGCCAGGGCGGGTGCCGAAGGCGACGGCCAGCGCACGGCGGCCGGGGTGCTCTTCGAGCGCATCTCCGGGCAGATGAACTTCTACGGCAAGCTCGCCGCCGAGGAACTCGGTCACCCGCAGACCCTGCCCGCCCGTCCGGCGGCGCTCACGGCCGAAGAGCGGGTGCAGGCCTTGCGCCAACCCGGTCTGACCCGTGCGCTGGCGCTGATCGCGCTGGGGCTGCGCAGCGAGGGGGTGCGCGAGTGGAACTTCGCGATCCGCGGGATGGGGGACCGGCAGCTGCTCGCTGCGGCCCAGCGCGCCTGTGACAACGAGGTCTGGGACCGCTGCATCAACACCAGCGAACGCACCCGGCAGGAGATCGACCTGGCCCAGCGCTTCCCGATGCCCTTCCGTGCCGATGTGGTCGCCGCAGCGCAGGACGTGGGGCTGGACCCCGCCTATGTCTACGGGCTGATCCGCCAGGAGTCGCGCTTCGTCGCCGACGCGCGCTCGGGCGTGGGCGCCTCCGGCCTGATGCAGGTGATGCCGTCCACGGCGCGCTGGACCGCCAAACGGCTGGGCATCCCCTACACGCAGGACTCGATCACCGACAAGGCCACCAACCTCAAGCTCGGGGCGGGCTACCTCAAGCTGGTGCTCGACGACTTCGGCGGCTCGCAGGCGATGGCCGCCGCCGGCTACAACGCCGGCCCGAACCGCCCGCGCCGCTGGCGCGAGGGACCGGTGATGGAGGTGGCGGCCTGGGCCGAGAACATCCCCTTCAGCGAGACCCGCGACTACGTGAAGAAGGTGCTGTCCAACGCCAGCTACTACGCGGCGGTGCTGGGCGGCAAGTCGGTGGTCGATCTGAAGAGCCGGCTGTCGCCGCTGGTGGGGCCGCGTCCGGTGGATGCGCAGCCCGAGAACCGGCAGATTCCCTGAGCCGCACGCCGCACGCCACCCCCTCCACCACGCCACGAAGACCGCCACCATGACTGCGCGCACCCTGTTGATTCTCGGCGGCACGGGCTTTGTCGGCCGGGCACTGCTCTCCCGCTGGACGGCCACGCCGGACGGGCTCGGGACCGTGCGCATCCCGAGTCGCCGCCGTGCGCGGGGCCGCGACCTGGCGCTGCTGCCCGGCGTGCAGGTAATCGAAGCCGATGTGCACGACCCGCGCCAGCTCGACGCGCTGTTGCAGGGCGCCGACGCAGTGGTGAATCTGGTGGCGATCCTGCACGGCAGTGCGGCCCAGTTCGAGCGCACCCACGTCACGCTGCCGCAGCAGCTCGCAGCCGCCTGCCAGCGGGCCGGTGTGCGGCGGCTGGTGCATGTCAGCGCGCTGGGCGTACCGGAGGGTGATCCGGCCTCGGCGCCCTCGAACTACCTGCGCAGCAAGGCGCGTGGCGAGCAGGTGCTGCGGGCGGCGCCCGGTCTCGACCTGACGGTCCTGCGCCCCAGCGTGATCTTCGGGGCCGAGGACCAGTTCATCCGGCTCTTCGCGCGCCTGCAGGCGCTGGTGCCCGTGATGGCGCTGGCGGGTGCGCAGGCGCGGTTCCAGCCGGTGTGGGTCGAGGATGTGGCGCAGGCGCTGGTGCAGTGTCTGCGCGACCGTTCGACCATCGGCCAGACGATCGAGTGCGCCGGGCCGGAGGTGTTCACGCTGGGCGAGCTGGTGCGGCTGGCGGGGCAGTGGAGCGGCCATGTGCGCCCGGTGCTGCCGCTGCCGGCCTGGGCCGGGCGCGTGCAGGCGGCCGCACTCGGGCTCTTGCCGGGCGAGCCGCTGATGTCCTGCGACAACCTGGAGTCGATGCGCGTGCCCAATGTCGCCACCGGGCAGCACCCGGGGCTGGCCGCGCTGGGCCTGTCGCCGGCGGCGATCGCATCCGTGATGCCGCCGCTGCTGCGCGCCGGCTTCACCGCCGAGGACCAGCGGCGCACACGCGCCGGTCGGGACTGACTCAGCCGCGACGGCGGCGGCTGGCCATGCCGAGCAGGCCCAGTCCGGCCAGCATCATCGCGACGGTTTCCGGTTCCGGCACGGCGGCCATCATCGGCGGGCTGCTCAGCACGAGGTTGTAGGTCCAGCCGGAGTTGCCGCCACCATCGAAATCGTTCCAGCCGAGCCGGAAGCCGGACACGGCCGCGTAGTAGGTGCCGGGCAGGAGCTGGTAGCTGAAGGACAGGGTCGTGGCCGACGTGCTGTTGTCGTCGAAGGCGCTCGCCAGCAGCAGGCTGTCCGGCAGGGTGCTGTCGAACAGACCGATCACGGGCTTCGCCGCGGCGGTCGGGGTCTCGATCGTCATCGTGGCCGTCAGCGCCGAGCCGACGTCGAAGCGGAAGAAGTCGGCCGAGTTGCCGCCGCCGTTGTCGGGCACCCCCGTTTCGGTGCGCCGTGCGCCCGAAATGAACAGATAGCCGCCCGGCGACAGGGTGCCGGCGGCCTCTGCCAGCGAAGGCGCGTCATTGGCGACGCCAGTGCTCTGCTCCTGCTCGATGTAGGCGTGGGCCTGCAGCGCGCCCGTGAGCAGCAGGGCCGTCAGCCCGAGGCGGGTAGCGAAGGTTCGAATGGACATGAAATGACTCCCCATGGAAATTGCGCACAGCCGTTGCAAACATTAAACATTTGGTACGGAGTAGTGCCAGTGCATGATTGAACCACTCCATCACATTTCCTGCCTATCCCTGGCTCGCGGGTGATACTTTTGCGAAATGCAGCACATCGGCCGGTCTGGGGCGTCGGCAATGCCTGATATGAAAATTTTTCTGGTCGGCGGGGCCGTTCGGGACCGCCTGATGGGCCATGCGCCCGGGGATCGCGATTGGGTGGTCATCGGCTCGACCCCTGAACAGATGGGTGCGGCCGGCTATCTGCCGGTCGGGCGCGACTTCCCCGTGTTCCTCCACCCCCGAACCCGGGAGGAGTACGCGCTGGCCCGCATCGAGCGCAAGACCGCCCCCGGCTACCACGGCTTTTCCTTCCGCGCCGATCCGGATGTGACGCTCGAAGAGGATCTGTCCCGCCGCGACCTGACCATCAACGCGATGGCCATGGACGAGGGCGGCACGGTCATCGACCCCTGTGGCGGCCAGGCCGATCTGCGCGACCGGCTGCTGCGCCACATCGGGCCGGCGTTTGTCGAAGACCCCGTGCGCATCCTGCGGCTGGCGCGTTTCCTGGCCCGGTTCGGCACGTTCAGCGTGGCGCCCGAGACGCTGGCGCTGTGCCGCGCGATGGTCGCCGCCGGTGAGGTCGATGCGCTGGTGCCCGAGCGGGTCTGGCAGGAACTGTCGCGCGGCCTGATGGAAGCGGCGCCGTCGCGGATGTTCCGGTTCCTGCGCGAATGCGGCGCGCTGGTGCGGCTGCTGCCGGAGGTGGACGCGCTGTTTGGCGTGCCGCAGCGCGCCGAGTACCACCCCGAGATCGACACCGGCGTGCACCTGATGATGGTGCTCGACATGGCCGCGCGCCTGGACACGGCGCTGCCGGTGCGTTTCGCCTGCCTGACGCACGACCTGGGCAAGGCGACGACGCCGGCCGACGTGCTCCCGCGCCACATCGGCCACGAAGCGCGCAGCGTGCGGCTGCTCGGGCCGCTGGCGCAGCGGCTGCGCGTGCCGGTGGAGTGCAAGGAGCTGGCCGAGGTCGTCGCGCGCGAGCACGGCAACCTCCACCGCAGCAGCACGCTGGACGCCGCCGCGCTGGTCCGGCTGATGGACCGCTGCGATGCCTGGCGCCGCGCCGAGCGCTTCGAGCAGACGCTGCAGGCCTGCGAGTGCGACGCGCGCGGGCGGCTCGGCTTCGAGGAGCAGGTCTACGCGCCCGCGCCACGCCTGCGGGCGGCGCTGGCGGCGGCGCAGCAGGTCAGCTCGGCCGAAGTCAGCGCCAGAGCGATCGCCCGCGGCTTGAAAGGCCCCGACATCGGCCGGGCGCTGCACCAGGCCCGCGTCGAAGCGGTCGCCGCAGCCTTGCCCGCCGCCGCGGCGTAGCGCTCAGAGCCAGCGCGCCAGCGCCATCCCGATCAGCGTCAGCAGCACGCTCGATCCGAAGGGGAAGTGCCAGCGCCGCGCGCCGATCTTCACGCTGAAGTCACCGGGGATGTGCCCCAGCCCGATCTTCTCCAGCCAGCCGTGCAGGCCGTTGAAGACGAGGCACGACAGCGTGAAGACGATGAGCCAGCGCATGGGGCGTGTCCGGTCCGGTCGGTCAGAGCGTGTGGCTGCGGTCACCCGCGCTGAAGCCGATCGCCTCGAAGGACGCGGCCTCGGTCACGAAGCCGATCACCTTGAACAGCTCGCCCATCTCGTGCTCGGTGACGAGTTTCTGCGCCATCGCCCGGCCGCGCAGATCCGCGGTTTCCAGGTCCGCCAGCAGCCCGCAGTTGAACAGGAAGCGCGCCTGCGAGGTGTAGCCCAGCACCTCCAGCCCGGCGTCCTGCCCGGCCAGCGCGACCGCCGTGAAGTCGACGTGGGCGGTCAGGTCCTTCAGGCCAACGTCGTGCAGCGGGTCCGCATCCGCCTTGTGGCCGCGGTGGCACATCAGCGTGCCGCCGGTGCGTTGCGGATGGTAGAACTCGTGCTCCGGGAAGCCATAGTCGATGAAAAACGCAGCACCGCGGGTCAAGGCTGCTGCCAGCGTGGACAGGAAAGCGCTGGCCTGCCGCGGCAGCTCGGTCACGGTGCCGGGCACGAAACCGAGGTCCACCGGCGGGCGCAGCTCGGTTGGCCGGTCGGCCCAGACGAACTGCGGCGCGCCGGCCGCCTCGTCCAGCGCCACGCCCCGCTCCAGCCACTGCGCGCCGTCCCAGGCGACGAGCACCACCGGCATCGCGTCCAGCACTTCGTTGCCGACGACCACGCCCTCGAAGGCCTCTGGCAGCGTGTCGATCCAGCGCACCTTGTCGGCGAGCTGCGGCACTTCCTTGGCGAGGCGCTGGCGCTGGCGTTCGCGCAGCGTGCCGGACAGGTCGACGATGGTGTAGCGGTCGACCGTGGCGCCCAGCTCGTCCAGCGTCTGCAGCAGCTGGCAGGCCAGCGCGCCCGAACCAGCGCCGAACTCCCAGACCTCGCGCGTGCCGGTGGCGGCCAGCGCCTGTGCGACCTGGCGGGCCAGCGCGCGGCCGTACAGCGGCGAGAGTTCCGGCGCGGTGATGAAGTCGCTGCCGGACGAGGGCAGGGCGCCGAACTGGCGGTCGCCGCCGCTGTAGTAGCCCAGGCCCGGCTGGTAGAGCGCCAGCGCCATGAAGCGCTCGAAGCCGATCCAGCCGCCGCTGCGGCGGATCTCGTCGGCGATGAGGGCATCGAGCGCCGGGACGGCGGGCAGCGGGTCGCTGGCTACACTGGGGAAAGAGGCGGTGGCGGTGTTCACCGGCCGATTGTAGAAAGGTAGCCAGTTCCCCCATGTCCACCACCCGCGGCACCCAGATCCTGACCCTGACCGGCCTGCGCTTCGACGCCAGCCTCGGCATCCTCGACCACGAGAAGACGACACCGCAGCCCATCGCCGTCGACGCCGAACTCAACCTCGGCACCCAGCCGCTGACCCCGCCCGACGACGACCTGCTCCACGTCCTCGACTACCGCCGCGTGCGCAAGATCATCATCGACGAGTGCCGTGCCCAGCATGTCAACCTGCTGGAGAGCCTGATCGGCAAGGTCGCGGCGCGGCTGATGGACCTGCCCGGCGTGCTCGGCGTGCGGGTGCGCATCGCCAAGCTCGAGATCTTCGAGGACTGCGAGGTGGCGATCCGGGTGGAGACGGGGCAGTGGTGAGCGCGCAGAGTCCGCATGACAACGCCTACAAGCATGTGTTCTCGCATCCACGTGCCGTGGCGGACCTGCTGCGCGGGTTCGTGCACGAGGACTGGGTGACGCAGCTCGACTTCACCACGCTGGAGAAGGTCAGCGGCAGCTACGTCACCGACGACCTGCGTGACCGCGAGGACGACATCATCTGGCGCCTGCGCATGTCGCGTGCGCCGGGTGTCGAGCCGGTGATACCGGGCGAGTGGGTCTACGTCTACCTGCTGCTGGAATTCCAGAGTAGCAACGATCCCTACATGGCCGTGCGCATCCTCACCTACGTGGGGCTGCTGTACCAGGATCTCATCAAGAGCGGCCGGGTGACGGGCGGGCGCCTGCCGGCCGTGTTCCCGCTGGTGCTCTACAACGGCATGCGCCCCTGGACCGCCGAGCGACAGGTGGCCGACCTCATCGAGCCGGTGCCCGCCAGCCTGAGCGCCTACCGACCGAGCCTGCGCTACTTCCTCATGGACGAAGGCCGCTTGCCGCAGACCAGCCTGGCGCAGCCGGACAATGCGGTGGCGAGCATGGTGGAGCTGGAGCGCAGCGGCAGCCCGGCCGAGATCTCGCAGGTCGTGGGCCGGCTGGTCGAGAAGCTCGAAGCGCCGCAGAATCGGGAACTTAGGCGGGCGCTGGCGGTCTGGATCAGGCGGCTCGTGCTGCGCCGGTTCGCCCCGGAAGGCGATGTGCCCGAATTGCAGGATCTACCGGAGACCCATCACATGATCAGCGAACGCGTGGACAGCTGGACGCAGGAATGGCTGCGGCAAGGCATGCAACAGGGACTGCAGAAGGGCATCCAGCAGGGGATGCAGCAAGGGATGCAGCAAGGCATGCGCGACGGGCAGGCGCTCGTCTTGCGCGACCTGCTGGAGCAGCGATTCGGTGTGCTGCCGTCCGAACTGGTGGAGCGCATCGAACAGGCCGGCCTGGACCAGTTGCGCGGCTGGTTCACCCGCATTCTCACGGCACAGAGTCTGGCTGCCGTGTTCTCGGGGCAGTGAGACACGGGCGCCGGGGATGGCATGACAATGCTGTCCCATGCAGACCCAAGATACCCTCCTACCGAGTCCCGGCGCGGTCCGGCCCGCTGACCACCCCGAGCGGCGCGCCGCCCACGAGACCAACAAGCTCTCCAAGCGCCTGCACCGCCTCGTCAGTCAGGCGATCAAGGACTACGCCATGATCGAGGACGGCGACCGCGTCATGGTCTGCCTCTCGGGCGGCAAGGACAGCTACGGGCTGCTCGACATCCTGCTGAACCTGCAGCAGCGCGCCCCGATCCAGTTCTCGATCATCGCCGTCAACCTCGACCAGAAGCAGCCGGGCTTTCCGGCGCATGTCCTGCCCGAGTACCTGGCCAGCCGCGGGGTCGAGTTCCACATCGAGAACCAGGACACCTACTCGGTCGTCAAGCGCGTGATCCCCGAGGGCGACACGATGTGCAGCCTGTGCTCGCGGCTGCGGCGCGGCATCCTCTACCGCGTGGCGGAGGAACTGGGCGCCACCAAGATCGCGCTCGGCCACCACCGCGACGACTTCCTCGGCACCGTCTTCCTGAACATGTTCTTCGGCGGCAAGCTCAAGGGCATGCCCCCGAAACTGGTCAGCGACAACGGCCGCCACACCGTGATTCGCCCGCTGGCCTATGTGCCGGAGACCGACCTGGAGCGCTGGGCCGCGCACCGCGAATTCCCCATCATCCCTTGCACGCTGTGCGGCTCGCAGGAGAACCTGCAGCGCGTACAGATCAAGCGCATGCTGCGGGAATGGGACAAGCAGCACCCGGGCCGCATCGACAACATGCACCGCGCCTTCGCCCACGTCGTGCCCTCGCACCTGATGGACCGGGCGCTCTTCCCCTTCGAGACCATCCGCCCGACCGGCGAGGTCAACCCGCAGGGCGACAAGGCGTTTGACGAGGACGACGAAGACGCCTGCGCCACGCCGACGGCGCCCGCGCTGCCCGCCGAGGCCAGCATTTCACTGGCTGCGCTGCGCCGACCCGGCAGTGGGGTTGGCGGCGACTGAGCCGTTCCGTTTCGATGTTCTGCAAGGAGACTGCGATGCCGAAGGTTCCCACTCTGCCCGATGGATTCCGCACCGACCGCCGCCGCTGGGGGCTGGGGCTGGCCGCGGTCACCGCCGTGGTGCTGCTGCCGGGGTGCGCCGCGTTCAAGCAGATCGGCGTCGATGTGGTCACCTTCGGCGCCTGGCCGGAGAAGCGCCCGCCGGGCCGCTACGCCTTCGACCGGCTGCCGTCCCAGAACGCTGGCAGTCCCGAGCAGGTGCAGCTCGAAGCCGCCGCGGCGCAGGCGCTGCAGCGGGTGGGCTTCGTGGCCGCCGACAGCGCGGCGCGGGCCGATGTGCTGGTCCAGACCGGCTGGGGCCGCTCGCGGGTGCTGAGTCCCTTCGCCGATCCGGCGCCGTGGTGGCCGAGCCGGGGCAGTGGCGCCCCCCTGCCGACCGATCGCCGTGCCCATGCCTCGGTCGGCGTGGGGGTTGGGGTGGGCATCGGGGGTGGCCGCGGGGGCTTCGGCTTCGGTGGCAGCTTCGGCGAGCCGGCGACCTTCGACCGCCAGCAGGCGCAGCTGCTCTTCATCGACCGCGCCAGCCGCGACAAGCTGGTCGAGATCCAGGTCCAGCACGAGGCCCGCTACTCCAGCGCCGACTACCTGCCGCTGCTGTTCGACGCGGGCCTGAGCGGCTTCCCCGATCTGAAGGCCGGCACCCGCCAGGTCACCGTGCAGCTGCCATAGACCCGGCCGCACTGCGCAGGTCGCGCGCCCAGCCCTGCAGGCGCTCGACGGCGTGCGCGCGCTGTTCGGGCGTGGTGCGGTTGTGCAGGTCGGCGGCGAGTTCGCACTGGAAGCGCACGAGCTGTTCCCGGTACTGCCGCGCCGCCTCGTCACTCGGGCGGACGTTGTAGCCGACCCAGGTGCGCAGCAGGCCCAGGCGCTGCGCCTTGTCCAGCCCCGGCAGGGCGACCGCGCGCAGGGTGGTGACCAGTTCCTGCTGTTGGCGCTGGCGCTCTTGCAGCCAGCGGTGCGGATCCCAGGGGGAGCTGCGCAGGCGCTCCGAGAGGAAACGGCGCTGCGCGCTGTCGATGCGGCCGTAGAGCGTGTCGGCGCGGTCGATGATGCGCTCGGTCGAGGCGCGGTGGCGCTGGTCGCTGTCGCCGCGCAGGTAGGTGTCGCGCCACTCGCGGTTGCTGGTGTCCAGCCGGGTCTGCAGGTGGCGGAGCTGGCCTTCGTCGAGGCTGCCGAGCGTCTCGACCAGTGGCTCGGCCAGCGCATTCAGGTAGATCTCCTGGCGGCCTTGCACGGTTTTCCACCAGCGGCAGGCCTGCACCGGCGTCGCATCGACCGCGGCCTCCTGCGCGGCCTGTTCGAGCAGGGCGATGTCCTCGGGCAACTGCCGCGTGCGGTGCCAGGTCTGCCACTGGGCGAGCGTCTGGCGCACCTGTGGCGCCTGCGCCGCACTGAAATCGAAGTAGCGGTCGAGCCACCAGTAGGCGATCGTGTCGGCCTGGCTGTAGCCGATGCGCAGCGTGCTGCAGGCGGCCAGCAGCACGCAAACCGACAAAAGCAGCACGCTCCGTGTCCACCTGTTAAGCCGGGCTGTTCGTTGCCCTGTCACGCCGTTCCCGATAATCGGGAATTCCCGAGAATTCGGAACACGCCTTAGAGAGGATCTGTGCATGTTGCTCGACGTTGTGATCATGGCCGCTGGCAAGGGTACGCGGATGAAATCCGCCCGCCCCAAGGTGTTGCATGCGCTGGCAGGTCGCCCGCTATTGCAGCACGTCCTGGAAATGGGCGCAGGGCTCGGGGCTGAACGCCTGATCACCATCACCGGCCACGGCGCCGAACTGGTCGAAAGCACGATGCGGGCCGCGCTGCCCGCCGCGCCGCTGGCCTTCGTGCGCCAGGAGCCGCAGCTCGGCACCGGCCACGCCGTGCAGCAGGCCGTGCCCGAGCTGCCCGAGCATGGCACCACCCTGATCCTCAACGGCGACGTGCCGCTGATCCGCGCCGCCACCGCGCAGGCGCTCATCGACGCCTGCGGCGGCGAGAAGCTGGTGCTGCTGACGGTGCTGCTGGACGACCCGACCGGCTACGGCCGCATCGTGCGCGAAGGCGAGCAGGTCCGCGCCATCGTCGAGCACAAGGACGCGACCCCCGCGCAGCGCGCCATCCGCGAGGGCTACACCGGCATGATGGCCGCGCCCACCGCACACCTGAAGCGCTGGCTGTCGCGCCTGAAGAACGACAACGCGCAGAAGGAGTACTACCTGACCGACATCGTCGAGATGGCGGTGGCCGACGGCGTGCCGGTGGTGGCGACGCTGGCGTCGAGCGAGACCGAGGTGCTCGGCGTCAACAGCCCGCTGCAGCTCGCGCAACTGGAGCGCCGCTTCCAGGCGCAGCAGGCCGAGGCCCTGCTCGAAGCCGGCGTGCGCATGGCCGACCCGGCGCGCTTCGACCTGCGCGGCTCGCTCACCTGCGGCCGGGACGTGTCGATCGACGTCAACTGCGTCTTCGAGGGCACGGTCACGCTGGGCGACGACGTTTCCATCGGCGCCAACTGCTGCATCCGCAACGCCACCATCGGCGCCGGCACCGTGCTGCAGCCGTTCACGCACATCGATGGTGAGGCGCTCGGCGTCGAGGTCGGCGCGGGCGTGCAGATCGGCCCGTTCGCCCGCCTGCGCCCCGGCGCGAAGCTGGGCGACGAGGTCCACATCGGCAACTTCGTCGAGGTCAAGAACTCCACGATGGCCCGTGGCGCCAAGGCCAACCACCTCGCCTACCTGGGCGACGCGGTGGTCGGCGAGCGTGTCAACTACGGCGCCGGCAGCATCACCGCCAACTACGACGGCGCCAACAAGCACCGCACCACCATCGAGGCCGACGTCCACATCGGCTCCAACTGCGTGCTGGTCGCGCCGGTGACCATCGGGGCTGGCTCGACCGTGGGCGCGGGCTCGACCATCAGCAAGGACGTCGCCGCCGGACAGCTCGCCGTCGCGCGTGGTCGCCAGACCAGCCTGAGCGGCTGGACCCGCCCGGTCAAGGCACCCAAGAAGTGAGCGCTGTGGCCGGCAGCCTGCTGCCCTGGCGCCGCGGACCGGCCGCCGCGCCCGCCGCACCGCCGGTGCCCACCGGCGTGCTGCCGATCGATCCCACCCACTACCAGCGCCTCGGCCTGTCCGAGGACTGCACGCTGACCGAGCTGCAGATCGCGTGGATGCGGATCGAGCCGACCCTGCCGCCGCCGCTGACGCCGCTCCAGCGCCGTGACCTGCCGGACGACCGCAGCGAGGCACACCGCGCCGAGGACCGGCGCCTGGCTTTCGCCGTGCTGTCCGACCCGGCGCGGCGTGCGGTCTACGACGCCTGGCTCGCCCGTGAACGCGAAGCGCAGAAGTCCTGGATCAACCGCCTGCTGCGCCGGGGCTGACCGGCCTGGGCAGCGCGATCTGCAGCCCGCATTTCGCCCGGTGCACGCTGAAGAAGCAGCGCACATTGCGCACATTGGCGTCGCTGGTGAACAGCCGCTGCGCCATCGCCTGGTAGGCGGGCATGTCGGCCACCTGCGCGATCAGCACGAAGTCCGGCCCGCCCTGGGTGCGGTAGCACTGCTGCACGGCCGCATCCGCCACCGCCCGCGCCTCGAACGCGGTCTGGCGCTCCACCGACTGCGTGTCCAGCGTCACCTCGACGATGGCGGTCAGGCCGTGGCCCAGCGCCTCGGGCGACAGCACCGCCACCGTGCGTTCGATCACGCCGGCATCTGCCATGCGCTTGATGCGGCGCAGGGCGGTGGCAGCCGAGACATGCACTGCATCGGCCAGCGCCTGGTTCGAGCGGGAGGCGTCGCGCTGCAACTCGTCCAGCAGGCGCAGGTCGATGGCGTCCAGGGGCATCGCTTCGCGGGGTGTCATGCAATAAATCTCCGAATAAATTGCTTTGGTGGCGATTCATTGCAATCTTAATGCATGGCGAAGTAATACGTCGAAAACGATAATTTTTTGCTCATTCATTGCACGACAAGCTCGCTACGATCGGCGCCTGTCTTCATTCACCGTTTGCCAAGGGAAGTCCAACCATGTGCGGAATCGTCGGCGCCGTCAGCCAGCGCAACATCGTCCCCATCCTGCTCCAGGGTCTGCAGCGCCTCGAATACCGCGGTTATGACTCCTGCGGCGTCGCGGTCCACCAAGGGGGCCAGCTGCGCCGCTCGCGCAGCACCTCGCGCGTGGCCGAGCTGGACGCCATGGTCCTGCAGGACGGCATCGAAGGCCTCGTCGGCATCGCCCACACCCGCTGGGCCACCCACGGCGCCCCGGCTGTCCACAACGCCCACCCGCACTTCTCGCACGGCACCGGCGCCGACGCCAAGAGCGCCAAGGCCGGCCGCATCGCGCTGGTGCACAACGGCATCATCGAGAACCACGACGAACTGCGCGCCGAGCTGCGTGCCCGCGGCTACGAGTTCACCAGCCAGACCGACACCGAGGTCATCGCCCACCTGATCGACTCGCTCTACCAGGGCGACCTGTTCGACGCGGTGCAGAGCGCGCTGCCGCACCTGCGTGGCGCCTACGCGATCGCGGTGTTCTGCCAGGAAGAGCCGCTGCGCGTCGTTGGCGCGCGTGAAGGCTCGCCGCTGGTGCTGGGCGTGGGCAAGGGCGAGAACTTCCTTGCCTCGGACGCGATGGCGCTGGCCGGCGTGACCGACCAGATCGTCTACCTGGAAGAGGGCGACGTGGTCGACCTGCAGCAGGGCAAGTACTGGATCACCGGCAAGGGTGACGGCGGCGCCCGCGTGCGCATCGACCGCCCGGTCAAGACCGTCAACGCCCACAGCGGCGCGGCCGAACTGGGCCCGTACCGCCACTACATGCAGAAGGAAATCTTCGAGCAGCCGCGCGCCATCGCCGACACGCTCGAAGGCATCGAAGGCATCACCCCGGACCTGTTCGGCGACGACGCGGCCGAGGTGTTCAGCCAGATCGACAAGGTGCTGATCCTCGCCTGCGGCACCAGCTCGTATTCGGGCATGACCGCCAAGTACTGGCTGGAAAGCATCGCCAAGATCCCGGCCCAGGTCGAGATCGCCAGCGAGTACCGCTACCGCGACAGCGTGCCCGACCCGAAGACGCTGGTCGTCACCATCAGCCAGAGCGGCGAGACCGCCGACACGCTGGCCGCGCTGAAACACGCCCGCGCCCAGGGCATGACGCAGACGCTGACCATCTGCAACGTCTCGACCAGCGCGATGGTGCGCGAGTGCAAGCTGTCGTTCATCACGCACGCCGGGGCGGAAATCGGCGTGGCCTCGACCAAGGCGTTCTCGACGCAGCTGGTGGCGCTGTTCCTGCTGACGCTGGTGCTGGCCAAGCAGCGCGGGCACCTGCCGGAGACGGGCGAAGCCGCCGCGCTGCGCAATCTGCGCCACCTGCCGGCCGCCGTGCAGTCGGTGCTGGCGCTGGAGCCGCAGATCATCGCGTGGGCCGAGCTGTTCACGCCGAAGCAGAACGCGCTGTTCCTGGGCCGTGGCCGCCACTACCCGATCGCGCTGGAAGGCGCCTTGAAGCTCAAGGAAATCAGCTACATCCACGCCGAGGCCTACCCGGCCGGCGAGCTGAAGCACGGCCCGCTGGCGCTGGTGGACGCGGCCATGCCGGTCGTCACCATCGCGCCGAACGACCAGCTGCTGGAGAAGCTCAAGAGCAACATGCAGGAAGTCCGTGCGCGCGGCGGCGAGCTGTTCGTCTTCGCTGATGCCGACACGCGCATCGAGAACGAGCCGGGCGTCCACGTCATTCGCATGCCGGAGCATTACGGCGCGCTGAGCCCGATCCTGCACGTCGTGCCGCTGCAGTTGCTGGCGTATCACACGGCGTGTGCGCGGGGGACGGATGTGGACAAGCCGCGGAATCTGGCGAAGTCGGTGACGGTGGAGTGAGGAAAGGGCCTTCGGGCCATTTCCTTCCCGCTGGCTTTGGTGCGCTGGTTCTGGCAGAAGTAGCGCCACCCCAGAGCAGGACAGGTTTCGGCAGCCATTGCCCTCGGTGAACGCGCCGCCTGACTTCGGTTTTGTAGCGTTCAGGCGCTGGCGGATGCTTGCGTTTGTGCCGGGTGCGGTTGCAGTGCAGACAAGCGGCCACGATGTTGGACCTGTCATCTCGGCCGCCGTCGCTGCGTGCGATCAGGTGTTCGGCGGTACAGCGCAAGGCAGAAGGGCCGACAGAGCCTGCACACCACATGCGCAGGCCACAGTAATAGCATTTACCGCCCTGGAGATCGAACGCGGATTGTCGGGATTTTTGAAGTGGTTGTTTCATGGGGACTCCGAACTGGAAAGTCCCCGAGACGGCTTTGCCATTCGTCGGGCATCGGGGCATTGCGCTCAGCCGATGGTGCTGCAGGTAACCTGACAGCGGGTTCAACCTCCCGGTCGAACGCGTAGCGAGTTTGCCGAATCGTATCGATATTGGCAAGGACTGGCGAGCGTTTCACCCGCGCCGCGCCGGCTCGCCTGCCCGCCGTTGCCGATGATCGCATCCCAATAGCGGTCGGTTTCCGCCTGGTCGTCGGTCGCCACCTGGAACGAGCACGCTTCGCTTTGTGGAAAGAGCGGGCCGCCGTTCAAGCCGATGCAGGGGATGCCCATCACGGTGAATTCCACCGTCAGCACATCGCCCTCCTGGCCCATCGGGTAGTCGTCTGGTGCGCGGAGGACTGTACCCACCGCGCTCTCCGAGACCGTTTTGACCTCCAGATGTGGACACCGTCTTCCGATATGATTGAGCTGTCTTAGCGAGAAAAAACAAATAACCACAATAGGTTAGATGAATTTTCTTCCGAAGTTCCTGACCGGAGTTCGTCGCCATGAACATCACCGACCGCATCAAACGCTCAGTCCAGCGTCGCCATGAACTGGTCCTGCGCCCTGCGGACTTCCAGGCGTTCGGGAGCGAGGCGTCGGTCAAGCGTGCCCTGAAGGAGCTGGTGGACCAAGGGCTGCTGGTGAGATTGGGCGTGGGGCTGTATGCCAAGGCCAAGCGCAGCGTGCTCTCTGGACAGCCCATTCCGGTCCGTCCTCTGGAGGAACTGGGCCCGATGGCGCTGACCCGACTCGGCGTCGAGCTGCGCGAATCCATCCGCATCCGTGACTACAACGCCGGCCGGACCACCCAGGTGCCAACGGGCATCGTCGTCAACACCGGACGCCGCCGCATCACCCGCAAGATTGGCTTCAACGGCAAGTTCGTCGAGTACGAACACGATCGCGTGAAGGCATGAACGGCGTGACCGCAGGCGACATGGAAGGTCCGCCGAGATGAGGAAGCTCTCTCCGGACCGACTGGACCTCATCGAGGCGCTGCTGGCCGAGACCGACACCGGGGGCATCACGGCAGCCCTTCTGGAGAAGGACGAGCACCTGACCGCGGCATTGCGCGCCGTCTTCGGCCTGCGATTCGAGCACGCCACGCTGGTCTTCTGCGGCGGAACCAGCCTCTCGAAGGCACACGGCCTGATCGAACGGATGTCCGAAGACGCGGACATCAAGGTCGTGCTGGCCGACAGCACGGCGGGCTGGCCCAAGACCAGACTGCGGCGTTACCTGGGCAACGAGGTGCGTCACCGCATCCTGGAGACCCTGGCCTCCACGGGGCTGTCCGAGGATGAAGCGCAGCGCCGTTCGTTGAACGACAACCGGTACGTTCACAGCCAGTGGGCGTATGAGCGCGCCTACGGCGGTGTTACCGCGCTGCGCCCGAATCTGCAGTTCGAACTGGTCGTGCGCCGCCCGCTGCTGCCCACGATCGTCAAGAACATCGGCTCCCTCACGGATCGACTTGCACAGCGGACAGGGGCGGCGTGCCCGATCCCGGTCATTGCGGTAGCGGAGACCCTCGCCGAGAAGGTGCTGTCCTTCCTGCGCCGCTTTGCGCTGCACCGTGCGGGAAGAATGCCGCAGGCGTGGGACACCGCGCTGGTGCGACACGTGTACGACGTTCACTGCATCGTGTCGCGTGCGCCGGTTGCCGTGGAGGATGGTGTCCGCGCATTTGCCGCGCTGATGCAGGGTGACATCGACGAATTCGGCTACCAGCATCCAGCGTTCGCTGCGAATCCCAAGGCCGTGCTGGGGCAGGCGCTGGATGCAGGCGGAACCGACGCGCAGACGCGCAGGGAGTACGACGAGGTGCTGTTGCCCTTGGTCTATGGTCGGGGCAAGTACCCATTCGATGAAGCCTGGGCATCGTTCGAGTGCGTGGCTCGGCAGATGCTGAGCGAGTCCTGAACCGGCCCGTCAACCACGCCGCGCCACCTCGATCGTCAGCCCGCCAGCATCTCCATCGGCACCGAAAACCGCCCCGCCAGCGCCTGCACCTGCCGCAGATTGAGCCGCCGCTTGCCGGCCAGCACCTCGGACACAGCGCAGCCGACGCGTCGGCCCGCGAAGGGCGCAGACTGCCCGTGACGGCTGGAAAAACCCGACGCATGGCTGAAGTTGACCGTCAGCCGACAGAAGCGTCGAAGGCAGGTGGAGCCCTTCATAATCAAAACCTGACCCCCGCTTGTTCGAGAGGCCTACCTTTCACCATGGATAAATTCTTGCTGCAGCAGCAGGTCCTGCAACGGCTCTCCGAAGACCTGCTGCAGGCCGAAGAGGCCGTGCGGGAGGCCCATGAGACGGCGACGCACGAAGAAAACATCGCCGAAAACAAGTACGACACCTTGGGACTCGAAGCCGCCTACCTCGCCACCGGCCAAGCCCGTCGCGCCGAAGCCATCCGCCAGGCACTGGCCCATTGGCGCCAATTCCGCCCGCTCCCCTACGACGCCAGCAAAGGCATACAGCTCGGCGCGCTGGTCTGCCTGGTCGATGCTGACGACAAGCAGCAACAGCTCTTTCTCGGCCCGGATGGAGGCAGCATGCGGTTGGTCAGCGGCGATCAGCTCGTTCAGGTCATCAGCAGCGATGCCCCTTTGGGCAGGGCCATGCTGGGTAAATGCGAGGGTGATGAGGTGTCGATACAGGTCGCCCCCAAGCGACTCCAGTTCGAGGTGCTGCGGGTGCTTTGAGCCGCAAGCAAGGATCAGCATGCCATTGCCCCACGCGTTTTCGATGTTGTCGGCCCTCGCGCTGACGCTGTTCGCCGGCTCCGCGTCGGGCGCACCCGCCTCCGCCGCCATGACCTACCGCGGTGCGTGCGACGCGTCGGCTGCCGTCGCCCTGGACGCCGATCATTTTGTCGTCGCGGGCGACGAGGACAACACGTTGCGCGTCTACCGGCGCGGCCGGCCGGAGCCCGTGGGCGAGGCGCCGCTCGCCGCCTTCCTCGACAGCGGCAACAAGGAGTCGGATCTCGAAGCGGCGGCGGCTGTCGGCAAGCGCATTTACTGGATCGCCTCCCACGGCCGCAACAGCAAGGGCAAGCTGCGGCCCGACAGGCAGCGTTTCTTCGCCACCGACATCGATCCGGGTGCGCAGCCGGGTGTCGCCCCGGCAGGAACGCCTTACCGCGGTCTGCTCGAAGACCTGGCCGCCGCGCCGACGTTGGCGGGTCTGCGTCTCGGCGATGCCGCGCAGCTCGCACCCGAGGCGCCCGGCGGGCTCAACATCGAAGGGCTGGCGGCCATGCCCGATGGCAGCCTGCTGGTTGGATTCCGCAACCCGGTGCCCAACGGCCGGGCACTGCTGGTGCCGTTGCTCAACCCCTCAGAGCTGGTGACGGCCGTGCCTGGGCGCAAGGCACGCTTCGGCGAGCCCATCCTGCTCGAACTGCGCGGCCGTGGTGTTCGCAGCATCGAACGCGCCCTGGACGGCCGTGGTTACTGGATCGTCGCCGGGTCGGCCTCCGACGCCAGTGTGTTCACGCTGTACCGCTGGTCGGGTCAGGCCAAAGACGCGCCGCGGATCGTCGACAGCAGCGAGCTTGTCGGCTTCAGGCCGGAGGCGCTGCTCGAGCTGCCGGGAGGCGGCGGCACCTTGCAGATCCTGAGCGACGACGGCGGCGTCGTGACCAACGGCACGGCGTGCAAGGACCGGCCGATGACTGCGCAGGAGTTCCGCAGTATCACGCTGCAACCCTGAGCGCAGAGGAGGCCGCGCCGCAGATTGGGTCGAGAAATCGCGGCTCGGCGACGGTGCTCGCTCGCGGGTGCGAAATGCCGAATGGAACATGAAGCGGCTGAACGACTGCATCCGACGGTCACCCCCGCCGCGCCGCCTCGATCGCTGCGATCAGCGCCCGCGGCGCGTGATCTGCCACGACACCCCCCCACCGGTCCTTGCACCACCCGCACGCGCTCGCCTGCCCACCGTTGCCGATGACCGCGTCCCACAGCCGATCCGTTTCGGCCTGGTCGTCGGTCGCCATCTGGAATGAGAAGGCTTCGCTGTGGGGGACGATCTCGGCGTAGAAGCGCGCGGCGTCCAGCGCCGCGCTGTCGTACCAGAGGCAGATGGTGTTCTTGCGAACCACGGCAATAGCCTGCCCGCGTTCCGCGGTCGCACCGATCGGATCGCGCGCGGCCCCCGCTTCAGCGCTGCAGGAACACCCGCAGCGCCTCGTTGAACACCGGCGCGTGCGACACGTTCACCCCGTGCGGCGCACCGGCTATCCGCACCAGCTGGCTGTTGTGCACGGCGCGGTGGGTGCGCAGGCCCGAGGCCTCGATGGGCACGATGGCGTCCGCGTCACCGTGGATCACCAGCGTGGGCACAGTCACCTTCTTCAGGTCATCGCGGAAGTCGGTCGTGCTGAACGCGTCCATGCAGGCCAGCGCGGCGTGTGGTGCGGACTGGTGGCACAGCGCGAGCGCGGCGCCGCGTTGCGCTTCGCTGACCTGCAGCACGCCCTGGGCCGAGAAGAAGTCCCGCGTGAACTGCTCGAAGAAGGCGCCGCGGTCGTCCCGGAGCGCCTGCTTCTTGCGCTGGGCCACGTCGGGCGTGAGCGGGCCGTCGGGGTTGTCGGCCGACTGCATCAGGTAGGGCGGCACGGCCGAGGCAAACACCACGCTGTGCAGGCGCGACTCGCCGATCCGGCCGATGTAGCGCGCCACCTCGCCCCCGCCCATCGAGAAGCCCACCAGCGTCACGTCCTGCAGGCCGCACTGGTCCAGCACGCGCTGCAGGTCGTCGGCCAGCGTGTCGTAGTCATAGCCGGATTCCGGCTTGTCGGAGCGGCCGAAGCCCCTGCGGTCATAGGCCACCACGCGGTAGCCTGCCGCCCGCAGCACCGACACCTGGGGCGCCCAGGCCTCGGCCGACAGCGGCCAGCCGTGGATCAGCACCACCGGCCGGCCACCGCCGCCGCTGTCGTCGATGTGCAGGTGCACGCTGTCCGACGGCACCTCCGCCGCACCAGCCGCCGCGCCGCCCAGCGCGCCAGCCACGGCCCCCAGCGTGGCCCCGACCACCACGCCGAGCGGCCCGGCGACCGCGACGCCGATGACCGCGCCCGTCGCCATGCCCGCCACCACGCCGCCGCCCATCAGCACCGAGTTGGCCTCGCGCCTGGCGTCCTGCGGATCGAGTGCGGTCTGTGCGGCGGGATCGGGGTCCTGCGACGGGATGCCGTGGCCGGGGTGGGCCTGGCTGGCCAGATCTTCGTCGGCCGGTGCGGGGCTGGACGATGCGGCGGTGGATGGGGTCATGGGGTTCTCCTGAGACGGATGCAGATCACGGGGTGCCGGACGTCAGTCAGGCCGACAGCCAGTCGCGCAACTCTTCGGCGTGGGCTTGCTCGGCGCTCAGGAGGTCCTCGATGAGCCGGCGTGTCGTCGAGTCCTTGTCGCCGATCAGCGCGACCATCTGGCTGTAGGCCTCGATGGCAACCCGCTCGGCGATCAGGTTGGCCCGGATCATCGCCGTCAGGTCTTCGGAGTCGTCATAGGCGGCATGGCTGCGCCGCGTCAGCGAATCGGGCGAGAAGTCCGGCTTGCCGCCGAGCTGGACGATCCGCCGGGCCAGCAGGTCGGCGTGTTCCGTCTCCTCGTTGGCGTGCACCAGAAACTCTTCGGCGATCTTGGGCGACGCCAGGCCCTGCGCGGTGAAATGGTGGCGCTTGTAGCGCAGTGCGCACACCAGTTCGGTGGCGAGGGCGTCGTTCAGCAGCTGGATGATGTCGGTGCGCCAGGGTCCGTAGTGCGGCGTCACGGCCCCTTGATCCAGACTGCGCTTCGCTCCTTCGAGGGCTTTCAGGTCCAGCACCAGGCGCGGACCGGCCTGCGTTCCGGATGCCTTCGGATCAAGAACCGCGGCGAGGGTCGGATGGGTCATGTGGAACTCCAAGGGTGAACAAGTGCCTCAAAGTCTCGGCGCTTGTGCGGTGTGCGTCTGTGTGCTGAGCAACAGACGCGGCGGGTGCCGGCCGCGACCATGGCCAACCCTGTCCCAACCCTGTCTGAAAGGCTCCACCATGCACACGCCGACGCCCTCGATGACCGGCCACGCGGCGCCCGAGAGTCCGCCCGTCGCTGCCGCAGAGGCCCGCGCGGTGGCCCCGCTGCGGGTCAGTGACCTCGGCGCCGTGGCCCGTTCCCGCTTGCTGACGGTGACCGCGCAGGCCCCGCTGGTCGAGGTGGCGGCGCTGCTGTCGAGCGCGCAGATCAGCGTGGTGGTCGTCACCGATCTGGCGGGGGCCGCGGTGGGCGTCATCACCGAAACCGTGCTGGTGAAGCGTCTTGGCCTGGGGCAGGCGGACTTCTTCACCACCTGTGCCGGCGACGTGATGCTGCGGGAATTCACCGTCTGTGCGCCGGACGATCTGCTCTCCGACGTGCTGGCGAGGATGCATGAGCGCGGCCTCATCCACGTGGTGCTCGTCGACGCCAGCCACACGCCGCTGGGTGTCGTGAATGCCCGCGACGGCTTGCGCGCGCTCCTGGCGGCGGGCAACCACGAAGAGGCGCTGTTGCGGAACTACGTGATGGGCATCGGCTACCAGTGAGCCGCCGCCACCGGCGTCATTCTGCAAGGGTGGCTGCATCCCTGACTGGTGCACGGCCCACAGGGTGCAGATCTTCGCCGAGGCCCCGTAGACTCCCCGCCATGCCCCACGCCGTCGCCCGCCTGCGCGCCACCTGCCTCGCGACCAGCCTCACCCGCCCGCACCTCGACCGCGGCCCGCCGCGCAAGGACCGCTGCCCCCGCTGCCGCCTGGTCCCGAGCCACTGCCTGTGCGCGCTGCAGCCGGTGGTCCCGACCCGCGCGGGTTTTTGCCTGCTGATGGCCGAGTTCGAGCCGCTCAAGCCGAGCAACACGGGCTGGCTGGTCGCCGATGTCGTGCCGGACACGGCGGCCTTCGGCTGGTCGCGGATTGCCGTGGACCCGGCGTTGCTGGCGCTGCTGGACGATCCGCAGTGGCAGCCCTATGTGGTGTTCCCTGCCGAGTTCGCTGCGCCCGAGCGGGTCGTGACCGAGCTGGCGCCCGCGGGGCCGGCGGGCGAGGAGGGGGCGCGTCCGCTGTTCATCCTGCTGGACGGCACCTGGTCCGAGGCCTGCAAGATCTTCCGCAAGAGCCCGTGGCTGAACCGGTTTCCGGTGCTGAGCCTGCACCCGGACCAGCTCTCGCGCTACCGGCTGCGCCGCTCCACGCACGCGCACCACTTCTGCACCTCGGAAGTGGCGGCGCTGTGCCTCGCCATGGCTGGCGAGACCCACGCGGCGCAGGTGCTGGAAGCCTGGCTGGACGTGTTCAGCAGCCGCTACCTGCGCGCCCGGCAGAGCGTGCCAGTGGATGCGGACGACGCCGCGCACCAGCAGTTGCGGGCGCTGCGCGGGTAACTGGGCCGACCAGGGACGGGCGCCGTTCGCGCCACGCCCAGGCACTTCGCTCCGCCGGATCGGCACTTCATCGCAAGGGGCTGGTGGGCGGACCGGTGCGGGGCCAGACTGCAGGCATTCCTTCCCGCACCCGGTCTCGCCGACCAGAAAGGTTCGCCATGCACACCGTCTCCCTGGACACCACGGATGCGCTGCAACTGCAGCGACTGGCGCGCCGCCGCGTGGCGCTGAAGATGGGGTTTTTCATCCACGCGCTGGTGTTCACGCTGGTGAACCTGGGCCTGCTCACGCTGCACGCGGTCACTGGCGGCGAGCGGGGCGTCCATGTGCCGCTGTGGGGCTGGGCCTTCGGGCTGGCCATCCACGGCACGGTGGTCTTCACCCGGCTGCACACGCAGGGCCTGCGCGAGCGGCTGGTGGCCCGGGAGGTCGAGCGTCTGCGGGCGAAGGGCTGAGTCAGGCCGCGCTGACCCGCCAGATGGCGTTGCCCACATCGTCCGCCACCAGCAGACTGCGCCCGTCCGCGCCGATCGTCACGCCGACCGGGCGCCCGTAGGAGGCCGACTCGTCCGGCGCGAGGAAGCCGCTGAGGATGTCGCGCGGCGGGCCGGCGGGCTTGCCATCGACAAAGGGAATGAAGATGACCCGGTAGCCGCTGAGCGTGCTGCGGTTCCAGGAGCCGTGCTGGCCGATGACCATGCCGTCCGGGTAGCCGGGCAGGGTGCCTGCGGGCATCCAGCACAGGCCGAGCGACGCCGTGTGGCCACCGAGCGCGTAGTCGGGGGCGATGGCACGGGCGACGGCCGCCGCGTCCTGCGGCACGCGGTCGTCCACCGTGCCTCCCCAGTAGCTGTAGGGCCAGCCGTAGAAGCCGCCGTCGCGCACGGAAGTGAGGTAGTCCGGCGGGGTCTCGTCGCCCAGGCCGTCGCGCTCATTGACCACGGTCCAGAGCGCGCCTGTCACCGGCTCCCAGGCCAGCCCGACCGGGTTGCGCAGACCGGCCGCGAAGGTGCGGCTGCGGCCGGTGGCGAGGTCGATGGCGTAGATGCAGGCGCGGCCCTGCTCGACCTCGAACCCGCTCTCGGCGATGTTGCTCAATGAGCCGACGCCGGCATAGAGCGTGCGGCCGTCCGGGCTGGGCAGCAGGCTGCGGGTCCAGTGGCCGCCCGGCTTGAACGAGGCCACGGGCTTGCCTGCGGCGGTGATCCGCGTGGCGCCCGGCGTGTAGGGAAAGGCCACCACGCCATCGGTGTTGCCGACGTAGAAGGTCTCGCCCAGCAGCGCCATGCCGAAGGGCTGGCTCAGGCCGGACAGGAAGGTCTCGCGCGTCTCGGCCACGCCGTCGCGGTCGGCGTCGCGCAGCAGGGTGATGCGGTTCGGGCTGATGCCGGTGGCGGCGGCGCGTTTCATCGTGCTGACCATCGCGTGGTCGAACAACGAGTTGACCTCGCCCGGCAGGAAGCAGGCCTCGGCGACAGTGACATCGCCATTGGGCAGCACGTGCATCCAGCGCGGGTGGTCGAGGCCGGTGGCGAAGGCGTTGACCTGCAGACCGGCGGCGGCCACTGGTTTCTGACCCGGCGCCCAGCCTTTGGCGGTGGGCATCTTCAGCGTGGGCATGCGGCCCTGCGGGCGCGCTTCGGGGATGGTCGGCGCGGTGCCGACGGCCTGCGCAGGCACCGGGCCTTGCCGGCGGCGCCAGCGGATGGCGGCACTGCCCGCCAATGCAACGATCTGCGCAAGCGCGTTCGACGAACTCATGGCACCACTCCGCGGCTGGGGGAGGTGCATGGTACGCCGCGGGGCCTGTTTCCCGATCAACTCTGGTTTTTCCGTCCGCCAGCCCCATGTCGGTGGTTTGGCCAAGCCTGTCTTGCCCGATCCCGTTGCCTACCCAAGGAACCCGCATGCTGTTCGATTCCGTCCAAGTCCGCGCGCTGACCCTGCACAACCGCACCGTCATGGCCCCGATGACCCGCAGTCGCGCCGTCGAGGCCAACACCCCGAACGCGCTGATGGCCGAGTACTACGCCCAGCGCGCCAGCGCCGGCCTGATCGTCACCGAGGGCACGTCCCCGTCACCGAACGGCCTCGGCTACGCCCGCATCCCCGGCCTGTACAACGTCGAGCAGGTCGCCGGCTGGAAGCTGGTCACCGACGCGGTCCACGCCCAGGGCGGCAGGATCGTCATCCAGTTCATGCACACCGGCCGCGTCACCCACGTCGCCAACCTGCCGGCCGGCGCCGAAGTGGTCGGCCCGGTCGATGGTGCCTGCCCCGGCGAGATGTACGTGGACGCGCTCGGCATGCAGCCGCACACCCCGGCCCGCGCCATGACCGAGGCCGACATCGCCCACGCCGTCGCCGAATACGCCCAGGCAGCGCGGCTGGCGATCGAGGCTGGCTTCGACGGCGTCGAGCTGCACGCGGCCAACGGCTACCTGATCGAGCAGTTCCTCAACGCCAACGTCAACACCCGCACCGACGGCTACGGCGGCAGCATCGCGGGTCGCAATCGCTTTGCTCTGGAAGTCGCCCGCGCCTCGGTGGCCGCGATCGGCGCCGAGCGTGTCGGCATCCGCCTGTCGCCGCACGGCGTGTTCAACGGCACCGGCCCCTTCGCGGACGTCGATGCGCAGGTCCTCGCGCTGGTGCAGGAACTCTCCACGCTCGGGCTGATGTACGTGCACGTGCTGGACCACTCGGCGATGGGCGCACCCCTGGTGCCGGCCGCGCTGAAGGCAACGCTGCGCGCGGCGTTCCAGGGGCCGTTCATCCTCGCCGGTGGTTTCGACGCCGCCAGCGCCGAGCAGGCCCTCGTGGACGGGCAGGCCGACCTCATCGCCTTCGGTCGCCCCTTCCTCGCGAACCCGGATCTGGTCGCGCGGATGCAGGCCGGCGCGCCACTGAACGCGCCGGACTTCGGCACCTTCTACACGCCGGGCGCCAAGGGCTACACCGACTATCCGGCGCTCGGCGCCCAGTGATGCGCCGCTGAGCCGGCGGGCGGGCGCGGGCGTCGGTGAAAATGCCGCCATGCCCCCCCGCCAGCTCCACTCCGCCTCTGCCGGCTTCGAAGCCGCCCTGCACGTCGACCTTCTGCCCGCCGGCCACCGCTCGCGCCGCCTGCACGGCCACAGCTTCTTCGCCACCGTGCGTGCCGAGCTGCCTGCGGGCTGGGCGCCGTTCCCGGGCGGCGAGGTGGCCGAGCTGCAGCGCCGCATGGAGGCCTGCGTCGCGCCGCTCGACTACGCCCGGCTCAACGACCTCGACGGCCTCGCCCAGCCGACCGACGAGAACATCGCCCGCTGGATCCGCACCCGGCTGGAAACCGTGTTCGACGTGCCCGGCATCGTGCAGATCGGTGTCCAGAGCACGGCCCACACCGGCGTCGACCTCGACCGCGCCGGCCACGCCCACCTCTGGCGCCGCTACCGCTTCCAGGCCGCGCACCGCCTGCCCAACGTGCCGCTCGGCCACAAGTGCGGGCGGATGCATGGCCACGGCTTCGAGGTCATCCTGCACGCCGACCAGGACATCGGCGCCAGCGACCTCGGCATCGACTACGACCGCATCGACGCGGTCTGGGCGCCCTTCCACACCCTGCTGAACTACCACTGCCTCAACGAGATCGCCGGGCTGGAGAACCCCACCAGCGAGGTCCTCTCCGCCTGGCTGTGGCAGCGCCTGAAGCCGCTGCTGCCCGAGCTGTCCTGGGTGACGGTGTACGAGACCGGCTCCTGCGGCGCCAACTTCGACGGCACGCACTACCGCATCTGGAAGGAGCTGACGCTCGACAGCGCCATCCGCCTGAAGCACGCGCCGGCCGGCAGCCCGCTCGGCGCGCTCCACGGCCACACCTACACGCTGCGCCTGCACCTCAGCGCCGAACTCGACACCGTGCAGGGCTGGACGGTCGATTTCGGCGACGTGAAGACGCAGTTCGATCCGATCTTCAAGGCCATCGACCACCGCCCGCTCTACGAGATCGCCGACCTGCCGGACGGGGATGCGCTCTCGCTGGCGCGCTGGGTGCTGGACAAGGGCCGCGCGGCGCTGCCGGAACTCGACCGGGTCGATCTGTATGAAACGCGGGGCTGCGGCGCCATCGTGATCGCCGCGACCGCCACGCAGGAGCTGGTGCCGGTATGACCTATGCCGTGAAAGAGCTGTTCTACACGCTGCAGGGCGAGGGCGCGCAGGCGGGCCGCGCGGCGGTGTTCTGCCGCTTCGCCGGCTGCAACCTGTGGACCGGGCGCGAGGAAGACCGCGCCGCGGCCGTCTGCACCTTCTGCGACACCGACTTCGTCGGCACCGATGGCCAGGGCGGCGGCAAGTTCACGACGCCCGAGGCGCTGGCCGACGCGGTCGCGGCGCAGTGGCCGGCGGGCGCGGGCGGGCGGCCCTACGTCGTCTGCACCGGCGGCGAGCCGCTGCTGCAGCTGGACGCGCCGCTGGTCGACGCGCTGCACGCCCGCGGCTTCGAGGTCGCCGTGGAAACCAACGGCACCCAGCCCGCCCCCGCCGGGCTGGACTGGATCTGCGTCAGCCCCAAGGCGGGTGCCGCGCTGCAGCTCACCCGCGGCGACGAGCTGAAGCTGGTCTACCCGCAACTGCTGGCGCGGCCCGAGCGCTTCGCCGCGCTGGACTTCACGCACTTCTTCCTGCAGCCGATGGACGGCCCGCAGCAGGCCGAGAACACCCGCGCGACCGCCGCCTACTGCATGGCGCATCCGCAGTGGCGGCTGGGCGTGCAGATGCACAAGGTGGTCGGCATCGACTGACCGGGACCGCCAGTCGACCAACCCTGTCGCGCCACCCGGCCTCTCCGTCATCCTCGCGAAGGCGAGGACCCACCTCGACCAACCACCGTTCACACCGTGCGTGGGTGCCCGCCTGCGCGGGCATGACGGGCGGGGCGGGGGCCTCCATGCTGTGGCTGTCGCCGCCGTCGCTTCCACTGCCTCTGGCCCATGCCCGATAGAACAATTCCCCGGGGAAGGACTTGTCGCCCGCGCTCCCCGAGGGACCGGAGAGAGGGAAGGAGGGAGCGAAGGGGCAAGCCTCGACCCTGCACGCCGCGGCGGTGAAGCCTGGCCGGCGTGTGGGGCTGGCCCCTGGGCGTGGACGGCGTGACGCGGACCATCGGTCGGTCAGTCGGTCGCATTCGGGGATCGCGGGCGGTTTCGACGCGCGCGACAGGCTGCCTTCAGGGCTCGAACGCCCCACCACACCCGTGGCAGCTTGCGCCTCTGGGTCGCCGGTGTCGTGGTTCCCGCTCTACCGGCGTGGGTGGCCCGCGCGCCGAGCCGGGACGCGCACAGGGGGCGACAAGTCCGTGGAAGAGAACCCCTGTGGCGTGACGTGCAGACGCGCGAGCGCCGACGGGCGCCCCGCGGTGGTGGGGGCGCTCGGAGTCGGTCGGTCCGTGGTGGGCGGGTCAGCTCAGGCGGGGAGGTCGGGGGCGCCAGCGGTCGAGGGCGATGACGCGGAAGGTGCGTTCACGCAGCGCGAGGCGGCGCAGCCAGCAGGGGAGCAGGCGGATGGGGAAATGGATGGTGTCAGCCATGAATGGCTCCTCGTGACAGGTTTGAACCTGCCTCCCTCCCTGCCAAGAGAGGGGTGGCAGACCGTGCGGGTTGGCAGACCGGACGAGGACCGGCAGGGGTTTCCCCCTCCCGCACGGCCCGCCATAGACGAAGCCATGCGCGCAGCTCACGCGCCGTATGGACGTGAAAAAGCCGCGTCAGGCGCGGCTACTGCGCCTCGTACCGGGCTGCCAAGCCCGTGCCCGCAGTGTGTGCGAGCGGTGCGGATGCTACACCAGCCGCGACGTGTTCAGCCAGTGCGGTCGCATAGACTGCCGGCTGGTCCAAAAGCATAGAAATTGAACATGCCGACACTGCACTGGGTAGGAAAAGAGAAGGTCGTCAACCACCACCATGACGTGCCGTTCCGTGTGCTGAACAAGGAATACAGTTTCCGTGCGGATACGGGTTTACCCCCCCCCTCCCGCGAAACCAACACGACTGACAACCGGATCATCCACGGCGACAACCTCGAAGCCCTGAAGAGCCTGCTGCCCGAGTTCGAGGGCCGGGTGAAATGCATCTACATCGATCCGCCCTACAACACGGGCAACGAAGAATGGCGCTACAACGACGCCGTCAATGACCCAAAGATACAGCGTTGGCTGGGTCAGGTCGTGAAGAAGGAAGGCGAGGATCTGTCGCGGCACGACAAGTGGTTGTGCATGATGTATCCGCGGTTGAAACTGCTGCATCGGCTGCTCCGATCTGATGGCGTTCTGTTCGCCAGCATTGATCGCAATGAGATGGCGACCTTCAAGCTCCTGCTCGAAGAAGTCTTTGGCTCCGGCAACTGGGTAGGTGAAATCGCGTGGCGCAACGTCACGGACAACAACCCGACCAACATCAGCCTTGAACACGAATACGTGTTGTGCTTTGCCAAGAGCCGGTCAGCATTGAGTCCGGTCTGGAAGTCTCCCTACTTGGGGGCAAAGGAGCGGCTGATCGAGCTTGGTCACCAACTTGCCAGCGAGTACTCGGACAAGAAGAAGCTGCAAGCTGCTTATTCACAATGGTTCCGCGAGCACAAGGCAGAACTCTGGCCGTTTCAGGACTACAAGTTCATCGACACCGACGGCATCTATACGGGCAGCCGCAGCGTTCATAACCCCGGCAAGGAGGGGTACCGCTACGACGTATTTCATCCGGTGACCAAGCGACCATGTACCCAGCCTCTGATGGGCTACCGATTTCCGCCTGAAACCATGCAGGAACTGCTGTCTACGGATCGCATTCTTTTTGGAGAAGACGAAACCAAGCTCATCGAACTGAAGCTCTACGTGAAGGACTACAAGGCGAAGCTTGCTTCCGTGATCGAACTTGACGGACGCACCGGTACAAACGAGTTGAAGGGAATTTTCACCGAAAGCAATCGGCCGTTCGACTACCCGAAGCCTTCTGTGCTCTTGGAGGATCTACTTGGCTTTGCCACAGACCCGAATGACATCGTTCTTGATTCCTTCGCTGGTTCTGGAACTACCGGTCATGCCGTTCTAAAGCTGAACGCCCAAGACGGTGGTCAGCGCCGCTTCGTACTGATCGAACTTGGCGAGTTCGCGGAAACCATTACTGCGGAGCGTGTGCGCAGGGTTGCTATTGGCTATGGTGAAGGCACCAAGAAAGTCACTGGACTTGGCGGCGGCTTCGACTTCTACACCGTCGGCGCACCGATGTTCCTGCCAGATCAAAACCTTAATGAAGCCGTCGGCACCGAAGCCATCCGCGGATACGTGGCCTACAGCGAAGGCATCCCGCCCGACCAGCGCACCACGCCCGAGAACTCGTACACCCCGTACCTGCTCGGCCTGAACTGCGACACGGCGTGGATCTTTCACTACGAATCCGACCGCCCCACCAGCCTGGACATGGACTTCCTGTCGAGCCTGCGCTTCGGCGGCGACACCGGCAACGCCAAACCCGGCACGGTGATCATCTACGCCGACCGCTGCCTGCTGGCAAAGGATTTCATGACACGGCACGGGATCATTTTCAAGAAGATCCCCCGCGACATCACCCGCTTCTGATCCAGAAGAACAACGACAGGAGCAGGAACATGGAACTCAAGGACTATCAGGCCCGCGTGCTCGCCGACCTCGGCAGCTATCTGGAAGCGCTCGACCGCACGCCCAACCTCGCACAAGCTTTCCAGGAACACTGGGCCGACAAGGGCGTGCGGGTCGGCAGCGTCGGCAGTCAGGCCGGCATGGCGCCCTACAAGAACACGGTCCCCGGCGTGCCGCACGTCTGCGCCAAGGTGCCGACCGCTGGCGGCAAAACATTCATCGCCGTCAACGCGCTGGACACGATCTTCACGGCGCTGTCCAAACGCAGCCCCCGGCGCCCGAAGCTGGTGGTGTGGCTGGTGCCGTCGCTGACTATCCTCGACCAGACGGTGAAGGCCCTGGCCACGCCCGAGCACCCCTATCGGCGTCGGCTCGACCAGTTGTTCCAGCACCGTGTGGCGGTATACGAAAAACGCGACCTGCTCATGGGCGCCGGCTTCTCCCACGACACCGCGCAGGCGCAGTTATCCATCGTGGTCATGAGCTTCGATTCCCTGCGGGCGAAGAACAAGGAAGACCGCAAGATCTACCAGGACAACGGCTATCTCGCGTCATTCCTCCAGCCCGATCAGGGCGATCCGAGCGACTGGCTGCTGCCAGAGTACGACGCCTCCGCGCTGATCAACGTGATTCGGCGGCTGCGCCCGGTCGTCGTGGTGGACGAGAGCCACAACGCGGAAAGCCAACTGTCCGTGGAGATGCTCAACAACCTGAACCCGGATTTCATCCTCGACCTGACCGCCACGCCGCGCCAGAACAGCAACATCGTCAGCTATGTGGACGCCTTGGCGCTGAAGAAGCAGCACATGGTGAAGCTGCCGGTGATCGTCGCCAACCGCAGCAGTAAGGCCGAGGTGATCGAAGCGGCGCTGATGATGCGCCGACAGCTCGAAGACATCGCCCTGCAGCAAGAAAAGGCAGGCGGCAAGTACATCCGACCCATCGTGCTGTTCCAGGCGCAGCCGCGCACCGCGGACGACAACACCACGTTCGAGAAGATCCGGGAAGCCTTGATTGCGCTGAAAGTCCCCGCCGAGCACATCAAGATCAAGACCGCCGATCTCAACGAACTCAAGGGCGTGGACCTGATGAGCCGGGACTGTCCGGTGCGCTACATCATCACCGTCAACGCGCTGAAGGAAGGCTGGGATTGCCCGTTCGCCTACGTGCTGGCATCACTGGCGGACAAGACCTCTGCAGTGGACGTGGAGCAGATCCTGGGTCGGGTGCTCCGCATGCCGCATGTGCACCAGCACGGCCATGACCTGCTGAACCTGTCCTATGTGTTCACGGCCAGCAACCGCTTCATGGACACGCTGCACAGCGTGGTGAAGGGACTCAACCGCGCAGGGTTCACGAACAAGGACTATCGCGAGATCGAAGCGCCGCTACCTGCGGAGGCCGAGGCGCTACCGGGGGAGCAGCTTCCCCTGGCCGACTGGGTTGCAACAACCGGCTCCGGCGGTGTGGACGGTGCGACCGATGAACTCGATGTGAGCAGCGTTTCACCGGAGTGGGAGGCCAACGCGAATGCCGTGACGGCCGAGCAATCCACCGGCGCAACCAGCCCAGGCATCGAGCCGGTTGTCACACCAGAACCGGCATCGGCGGGCGCAGCCTTCGTTGCCAGCGTCACAGCCCAAGCGCAGGCCGAAAACCAAGCATTCGACGCACAAGCGCAGACCAGAAACGACGATATTCCGCCTGAACTGGAAGACAAGATGAACCGCCACAAGATCAAGGACATCTTCCAGGAGGAGGCGCTGGCTGTGCGTCTGCCCCAGTTCTTCATCCGGGTCCAGAACGGCGGATTCTTCGATTCAGACCAGCCCTTCCAGTTGTTCGAACGCGAGGAGCTGCTGAAGGAATTCCGGCTGTCCCAGTGCGATGCGACGATATCTTTCGAGGATGTCGAAACCGAGGTCTACCGCATCGATCTGGAGCAACTGGGGGTCGGCGACTACGCGCCGCGGGCGTTCAAGCTGGCCGCGCATGAACGCGCGCAGTTCACGACCTATCTGCTGGGCCTGTCCCGAGACAGCCAGGTGATGAATCTGGTGTCGCGCCTCGCCGAACTGATCGGCAATCTGTACCCCATCAGCGACCCGGAGGTGAAGGCGTACATCCGCCGCGTGGTGGAGGGCATGAACCCCGAGCAGATCCGGGACTGCATCGAACGTGATGTTTCCTATGTCCGCAAGATCCGGCAGAAGATCACCACGCTGTCGAATGCCCATGCGGTCAAGGCGTTCACCGACATGCTGGATGTGGACCGTGTCGCTGTTCAGCCCAGCTTTGCATTCCCCCCGTCCATCACGCCGAGTGCGAATGCGTCCGCCGTACCGAAAAGCCTCTACGTCACGGAAGCGGCCATGGGCGACTTCGAGCGCCGCCTGATCAACGACATCGCCAATCTGGACAGCGTGCAGTGGTGGCACCGGAACCTGTCGCGGGGCAAGGGATTCAGGATCAATGGCTTCCTGAACCACTATCCGGACTTCATCGTGAAGACCAAGGCCGGCCGGTTCATCGTGCTGGAAACCAAGGGTGATGACCGCGACAACACCGACTCCGAGCTGAAGCTGAAGCTCGGCAAGCTGTGGGAGGCCAAGGCTGGTCGGGGCTGGCGTTACATGATGGTGTTCGAGAACAACCCCGTCGATGGCGCCGAGCGGCTGTCGGATGCGTTGCGCAAGCTGGCGCAGCTTTGAATGCCTCGGTGCGCAATGCATTGGGATGTCAAGACCGTCAAGCCGCTGCCGGAGTACCGCCTGTATGTGGAAATCGAGGACGGCCGGCGCGGCATCTTCGACATGAAACCGTATCTGGAGCGCGGCGTGTTCCGTGAACTCAAGGACGAGCGCTATTTCAGGCGTGTCGGCATCCTCTACGGCGCCGTGACCTGGCCCCATGAGCAGGACATCGCGCCCGAAACACCGCTGGTTGAGATGGCGCCAGTGCAGGATGCGCCTGCATGGAACTGAATGACTTGCGGATGCGCTTGACGCCCGCCGCCGCCAGCGCTCGAATCCGCCCATGTCCACCGACCGCACCTTCATCGACCACCTCGCCGACCAGCTCCACGGCTTCGGTGCCTTCGCCCACCGCAAGATGTTCGGCGAGTACGCGCTCTACCTGGACGCCAAGGTCGTCGCGCTGGTCTGCGACAACCAGCTCTTCGTCAAGCCGACCGACGCTGGCCGCGCGCTGCTCGGGCCGGACGCCGCGATGGGGCCGCCGTACCCGGGCGCGAAGCCGCATTTCCAGGTGTCCGACCTGATCGACGAGCGGGAAGCGCTGGCGCGGCTGCTGCGGGTCACCGCCGAGGCGCTGCCCGAACCGCCGCCAAAGAAGCCGAAAAATCCGAAATTGCCGCGCAAGTTGGCATGAGTCAGGAATTACGGGATCGGGGATGCCCCAAGGACAAGGGCTGTGCAATGGTGTATGGGGGGAGATAAAATGTTCCCCTACAGAAACTAATCGGTACCAGTTCTTCACGCCAGCTTCATGTGGCCGGTAAAAAGTCACACATGAACAGTACCAAGTCTTTGATGTCGCGGCCGATCAGTGCAAACCGCAGCGTTTCTCCCGCCCTGGCGTGCGGGCAGCGGCCTCTGCGCAACCGGGCGCATCTGTCGTCCAGGCGCCGCAGCCTCCGCTGGATTGACCTGGTACACCACAGCGATGTCTGACAGCGCACACGCGGGCCTGGTCTTCTCGGTGCTGCAGGGGCGCGCCGGGTTCGAGGCCTTGCGTGTGCGCTGGCAGGCGCTGGCGGACAGCCTGCCCCACGCCACCTATCTGCAGCAGCCGGGCTGGATCGCCGGCTATCTGGACATGCTGGGTGGCGACGAGCGCAGCCTGCGCTTCGTCACGGCGAGCGGGAAGAACGGCCAGTTGCTGGCGGTGCTGGTGCTGGTGCGGCGACCGGGGCGGGCCCGTGGCCTGCTGCCCGCGCTGGAAATGGTGCATGGCCCGCACATGGTGCTGGCGGATCTGGTGGCCGATCCCGGCAACACCCTCCTCCTGCCCGCGATGCTCGACTGGCTCTCCCGGCAGCGGGCGGTGCGCTGGGCGGTGCTGCGCTTGCCGGCGGTCTGTGCCGGCTCGACGCTGGCGACGCTGCTGCAGGCCCACCCGACGCCACGGTCGCAGCAGACGCTGCGCACCCACTCGGCCTGGCTGGACTGCAGCGGCGGGATCGACCAGGCTCTGCAAACCGTGTCGAAGTCCTTCCGCACCAACCTGGGCCGGCTCGCGCGGCGTGCCAACGCGCAGGGCGAACTGGCCTACCGCGTGGTCAGCGCCCCGGACGAACTCGACGATGCCTTCGATGCCTTCCTGGAGGTCGAATCCTCCGGATGGAAGCGGGACTCGGGGACCGCCATCGCCCAGGACGACCGGCTGGTGGCCTTCTACCGGCGGCTGGTGCGCGAGTTCGGTGCGCGCGGCGCCTGCCGGATCCACCTGCTGACGCTCGACGGCCAGCCGGTGGCGGCCCAGTTCGGCCTCCTCAGTGACCGGCAGCTCAATCTGCTGAAGATCGGTTTCAGCCAGGCGCATGCGCCGCTGGCACCCGGAAACCTGATCATGCTGCGCACGATCGAGCAGGTCTGTGCCGACCCCGACGTGGACCGGCTCAGCTTTGTCACCGATCCGCTCTGGTCCCAGGCCTGGCGGCCGCACCGGACGCCGGTCGATCACGTGACCGTGTATCCCTCGACCCTGGTGGGCGACGTGCTGTTCCGCGCGGCCCTCTGGCGCGAGCGGCGCCGGGCGCGGACGCCGCAGCCGACCGAGGAGGGGCTACCCGCCGGGCCGATGGTTGCGTCGGCGCAGGAGGCGTCGGCCGAAGTGGAGGCGCTGCGCGCCTAGCCGAACGGGCGCGGGGCACGATCACCCCCACAATCGCCCGATGAATCCTGTACCTGCCCCGTCTGTCGATTCGCCCGCGCTGCCCCCGATGCGCCGCCGCCACGAGCACCACCGCGAACGCCACCGCACCGACCGCATCGGCTGGCTGCGTGCTTCGGTGCTCGGCGCCAATGACGGCGTCATCTCGACCGCCAGCCTCGTCGTCGGCGTCGCCGCAGCCGGCACCGGCTCCGCCGATCTGCTGGTCACCGGCATCGCCGGGCTGGTGGCGGGCGCGATGTCGATGGCCGCGGGGGAGTACGTCTCGGTGCACTCGCAGGCCGACACCGAGCAGGCCGATCTGGCCCGCGAACGGCTGGAGCTGGAGGCCGATCCGGTCGCCGAACAGCGCGAGCTGGCGGGGCTGTATGTCGCCCGTGGCCTGACGCCCGCGCTCGCCGCCGAGGTGGCGGGGCAACTGATGGCCCACGATGCGCTGGGCGCCCACGCCCGCGACGAGCTGGGCCTGTCCACCGAAATGGCCGCGCAGCCGGTGCAGGCGGCGCTGGCGTCTGCCGCCAGTTTCGCGGTGGGTGCCGCGCTGCCGCTGGCCGTCACGGCGCTGGCCGCAGGGCCGAACGTGATCGCCTGGGTGTCGGGCACGGCGCTGGTCCTGCTCGCCGTGCTGGGTGGGCTGGCCGCGCAGGTCGGCGGCGCCAGCGTGTGGACGGGCGCCGGACGCGTGACCTTCTGGGGCGCGATCGCGATGGCGGTCACGGCCGCGGCCGGGTCCGTGTTCGACCATCTGCTGGCGCTGTTGCGCTGAGGTTCGCGGGCCGGCAGTCCAGCGCGATCAGGTCCATGCGTTCCACAGCCGCGCCTGCAGGGTCTCGGCGTTGATGTGCGGGCCGGCCTGCTGCAGCACCAGCTCGACGAACTGCTCGCGGGTTGTCGCCTGGGCGGCGCAGCGGCGCGCCAGCAGCTTGGCCAGTGGTCCGAACGACGCGGCCATCGCGACGGCGGCCGCTTCCACATCGGTCGGGGTCAGGCGCCCTCCGGTGGCCGTGCGGGGTGGCGGGGTGTCGCGCGCAGCCTCGCGGGCACCGAGCAGGGTGCGGGTGGCCGGGTGCGCCGTGGTGAGCCGCGTCCCGCCGCTGGAGAGGAACTGCGCCCGCTGCTGCGGATCGGGAATGTGCGGCGCGACCCGCTGGCGCAGCACCTCCAGCGTGCTCGTCTGCGCCGCGGTGCGCCGCACCAGCGTCACCGCGATCGGCCCGATGATCCTTGCCAGCTCGCGCTCGATGCCGACCAGCGTCGCCTCGTTCCAGCCGGTGGGCACGGAAACCGATCCGGTCGCGCCGGAGCGCGGCCGCACCGGCGGTGGTTCGGTGAGCGGCAACATGCGCTCGGCGGGCAGCGGTGCGGGGCGCCAGCCGGTGGGGGCGATTGACAGCAGCCGCTGCCGGAAGTCGGCCGCAGAGGCGAAGCGCTGGTCCGGGTGCCGCGCCAGCGCCTGCTGCACGATCGGCTCGAAGCGGGCGAGGGCGGCTTCCTCCGGCGTGTGGCACAGGGGGTCCGGGTCGCCGTAGATCACCTGGTAGGTCACGGCCTGGTCGGTGCCGACGTAGGGCATGCGACCCGACAGCAGGCGGTAGAGCAGGATGCCGGCGGCGAACACGTCCACGCGGTGGTCGAGCGGGCCGCCCGTGTACTGCTCGGGGGCCATGTAGCCGGGGGTGCCCAGGACGGACTGGGCACGGGTCAGGGGCTCGCTCGGCGCCAGCGTGCCGGTGAGGGTGCCGGGGCCGGCGTCGATGCGGGCGATGCCGAAGTCGGTCACCTTGAGGTGGCCAGTGTCGGAGATCAGCAGGTTGGCCGGCTTGATGTCGCGGTGCAGCACGCCCTTGGCGTGCGCCGCGCCCAGAGCGTCGAGCAACTGGCAGACGATGGACACCGACTCCCCGGCGCCGAAGCGCCACTCCTGCGTCAGGTACTCGCGCAGGCTGTGCCCGGCGACGTACTCCATGGCGATGTAGGCGCACTCGGCGGCCACGTCCTCGCCGACGTCGTAGACCGTGACGATGCCGGGGTGGTTGAGCCGGCCGGCGGCCTGGGCCTCGATGCGGAAGCGCTCGGGGGCGTCGAGGTCCCGCCCCTCGTGTCCGAGCAACTGCCGGCGGATGGTCTTGATCGCCACCGGGCGGTTGATCTGCGGGTCGAAGCCGAGGTAGACCACCCCCATGGCACCGGAGCCGATGACCCGCTGCACGGGGTAGCGGCCCAGTCGTTCTGGCAAGGGGGGCGTCGTCGTCATCGTTGGCGGTCCGGTGGCGGGCGGGTCAGACCGCGTCCAGCATCTTCATGGCCTGCTCCAGGCTGCGCCGCATCCGGCTGAACGAGGCGGCCAGGATGCCGATCTCGTCGCCCGTGCCGAGCGCGAACTCGGGGGCCTCCATCTCGCCCAGGCTGACGCGGTCGGCGAGGCTGGACAGGCGCGTCACGGGCCGGATCACCGTCAGCCAGAGCATCAGGTTCAGCAGCACCGCGATCGCCAGGAACAGCCCGCCCAGCGACAGCATGAAGACCTTGAAGGTCTCCTCGGCGCGCGCCAGCGGCAGCGCCATCGGCACCGACACCACCTGCGCGCCGACGATCTCGTTGAGGTTCCAGCTGAAGCCGTTGGCCGGGCCGTACTTGTCGAGCATGGGCCGGGGAGCCGCCTCGACCGTGCTGTGGCAGGCCAGGCAGGCGGGGTTCGAGATCTTGATCGGCCGGGCGATGTAGAGCATGCGGCCCAGCGGCGTGTCGCGCTCGCCGGACAGCTCCGTCTGCTCCGGGGTGCCGCGGAAGCGGTTGACGATGTCCGCCTCCCACTCCACGGCGCGGTCGCGTGGGTTGGTCGGGTTCAGCGTGGCTTCCTTGTAGCCGTACTCGGGGTATTTCTTGGCCAGCGTGTGCAGCACCTCGGTGGCCGAGTAGGCCGGCACCGACTGCGGCAGGAAGCTGTACTTCATCTGCGTCTCCAGCAGCGGCTTGATCTGGCTGCTGGTGTAGTTGCGCACGGCGATGGAGCTTTCCATCAGCAGCCGCGCGTTTTCGAGGACCTCGTCCTGGGCGTTGCGCTGCAGCAGCGAGCGTGTCAGGTAGCCGCAGCCGAGCAGGCCCGCCGCGAACACGAGGGCGAAGATCAGGTTGAACTTGAACAGCAGTCGCATGGGGTTCTCCAGAGGGCCATGGTCATGGGTTGCACGCGCTGGCCGGGCGGTTCAATCAGGGGCGGGAATGGGGGGTGCTGCGGGGCGGTGCGCCCGGGCGCGGGCCAGGGCTTCGGCCTTCTTCTGCGCCGCCTTTTCGGGGAAGACCAGCGGGTCCCACTCCGGATGCACCGCCATCCGGGCGATCACCGCATTGCGGAAGGCCTTGTCCTGCAGGCGCGGCCGCCAGCGCGGCAGCAACGGCGTGCGCAGGCCCGGCTCTGCGCCGAGCCAGGGCGCGATGTCCTCGTAGCCCAACTCGCCCAGCGCCTTCATCGCGATCTGCTGGCCGCGGAACCGCTCCGCCCGCGCGGGCAGCGGGTCGCGGAAGGGGCGCGGCATCTGGTCCAGGAATCCCGGCGCCGGCCGGCCGCTGACGACCGCCTTCTCGCCGCTGCGTTCCACCACGAATTCACCCGCGGACAAGGCGAGCGGGGGGCGGCTGGTGCCACTGGTGGTGCTGCTGCGTGCCGTCAGCTTCAGGGCACCGCTTTCGACGAAGGCGGCGAACTCCTTCGGGTCGGACGAGAGGATCACCGCGCCGCTGCCGACCTCGACCTCGAACGACGGTGTCAGGCCCGTGAACCCGGCGGGGCGCGGTGCGGTGGCGACGGCCGGCGTGAACTTGGCCCAGCCCTGCAGCAGGTAGACCCGCGGAGCGGCGGCGGCGCGGCGCGACAGGGTGGGTGCGAGCAATAGCCGGCTGCTGGCGCCCAGGCCGATGCGATGGCCCTCGGGCGTCTCGATCTGCAGGAAGCTGGACGGTGCGGTTTCGAGGATGTCCTCGTTCTTCAGCGCCACCCCCTCGGCGATCTCGAAGCGCGTGGTCTGCCGGACGAGCGTGGCCTTGCCTTCCAGGATGCCGACCAGCGCGCCCTGCGCCTGTGCCGCGTGTGGTGACGATGCGATGAGCAGCACCGCGAGGGTCACGAGTAAGCGTGGAAAGCGTGGAATGCGTGCGCGAAACATGTCCCTGAAGCTCCCTGCTGGTCTGCCGCAAGACATCGACTGGCGGCGATCCATCCCGTGTGTGCATTGTGTCTCGCATCAACGTTTGTTTACAGCGGGAAATGCGTTCGTTGATGCACCAGCGCGACCCGCGGGGCGCCACGCGATAATCCACAGATTGAGCGTGCCTCCGCACGTTCGCCACGAATTCCGCGCCGCCATGAGCCTCCCAGACCGCTACGACCCCACCGCCGTCGAATCCGCCGCCCAGACCGCCTGGCGCGCCGCCGACGCCTACCGCGTTCACGAAGACCAGACCAAGCCCAAGTTCTACGCCTGCTCGATGCTGCCGTACCCGAGCGGCAAGCTGCACATGGGCCATGTGCGCAACTACACCATCAACGACATGCTGACCCGGCAGTTGCGGATGAAGGGCTACAACGTGCTGATGCCGATGGGCTGGGATGCCTTCGGTCTGCCGGCGGAAAACGCCGCGCTGAAGAACGCCGTGCCGCCCGAGAAGTGGACGCGCGAGAACATCGCCTACATGAAGACGCAGATGCAGGCGATGGGCTTGGCGATCGACTGGTCGCGCGAGGTCGCCACCTGCGACCCGGACTACTACAAGTGGAACCAGTGGCTGTTCCTGAAGATGCTGGAAGCCGGCATCGCCGAGCGCCGCACGCAGGTCGTGAACTGGGATCCGGTGGACATGACCGTGCTGGCCAACGAGCAGGTGATCGACGGTCGCGGCTGGCGCTCCGGCGCGCTGGTCGAGAAGCGCGAGATCCCCGGCTACTACCTGAACATCGTGCAGTACGCCGACGAGCTGCTGGGCGCGGTCGCCAACCCGGAAGACCCGAACTACCTCAGCGGCTGGCCCGAGCGTGTGCGGCTGATGCAGGAAAACTGGATCGGCAAGAGCGAGGGCGTGCGCTTCGCCTTCCCGCACGAGATCGCAGGGGCTGATGGCGCGCTGATCCAGGACGGCAAGCTGTACGTCTTCACGACGCGCGCCGACACCATCATGGGCGTGACCTTCTGCGCCGTGGCGCCGGAGCATCCGCTGGCCGCGCACGCCGCCGCGACGAATCCGGCGCTGGCTGCGTTCATCGCCGAATGCGGGCAGGGCGGCACCACCGAAGCCGAACTCGCCACGCAGGAAAAGAAGGGCATGGCGACGGGCCTGTTCGTCACGCACCCGCTGACGGGCGCGCAGGTCGAGGTCTGGGTCGGCAACTACGTGCTGATGAGCTACGGCGACGGCGCCGTGATGGGCGTGCCAGCGCATGACGAGCGCGACTTCGCGTTTGCCAAGAAGTACGGCATCGAGATCAAAGATGTTGTCAAACCTAGGTGGGTTGCTCAGTTTTACGCACCTGATGCACCAGCGAAAGACACACCGCGTTTTTCGGCCACAGCATGGAGTGAGTGGTACGCGACTAAGAACGGCGAGTGTGCGCATTCTGGTGAACTGGATGGCCTGAGCTACAGCGAGGCCGTCTCCAAGGTGGCCGAACTCCTCGGTGCCAAGGGCCTCGGCGAGAAGAAGACCACTTGGCGCCTGCGCGACTGGGGCATCAGCCGCCAGCGGTACTGGGGCACGCCGATCCCGATCATCCACTGCGACGATTGCGGCGCGGTGCCGGTGCCGGCCGCCGACCTGCCGGTCGTGTTGCCGATCGACTGCGTGCCGGACGGCTCGGGCAACCCGCTCAAGAAGCGCACCGATTTCCTGAACGTCGCCTGCCCCTGCTGCGGCAAGCCCGCGCAGCGCGAGACGGACACGATGGACACCTTCGTGGACTCGTCGTGGTACTTCATGCGCTACTGCGACGCACAGAACTCCGAGCAGATGGTCGCCGGCGGCACCGACTACTGGATGCCGATGGACCAGTACATCGGCGGCATCGAGCACGCGATCCTGCATCTGCTCTACGCCCGCTTCTGGACCAAGGTGATGCGCGACCTGAAGCTCGTCAAGATCAACGAGCCGTTCACCAAGCTGCTGACGCAGGGCATGGTGCTCAAGGGCGCCTTCTTCCGCAAGCCGGAAGGCGGCGGCAAGAGCTACTACTGGGAACACGAGGTCAACGTCCTGACGAACGACCACGGCGTCACCATCGGCGGCACGCTGAAGGCGGACGGCCTGCCGCTCGAGTACGAGATGACGACGATGTCGAAGTCCAAGAGCAACGGCGTCGATCCGCAGGAGCTGATCAACCAGTACGGCGCCGACACCGCGCGCCTGTTCGTGATGTTCGCGTCCCCGCCGGAGCAGACGCTGGAGTGGAACGACGCGGGCGTCGAGGGCGCGCACCGCTTCCTGAAGCGCGTCTGGGGCTTCGCCGCCAAGAACGAGGCGGTCTTGGTGGGTGCGGCTGGCCAGGTGTCGGGTGAGCTGCCCGCCGCTGCCAAGGCGCTGCGCCGCGAGGTGCATCTGGTGCTGCGCCAGATCAGCCACGACTATGAGCGCATGCAATACAACACCGTGGTGTCCGGCGGCATGAAGCTGCTGAACGCGCTGGAAGCCTACAAGCACGATGGCAGCAAGGCCTCGGCCGCCGTGCTGCGCGAGGGCTACTCGGTGCTGCTGCGCGGGCTGTACCCGGCGTGTCCGCACACGACGTGGAAGCTCTGGGCCGATCTGGGCTACGCCGCTGCGCTGGGCGATCTGCTCGACGCGCCGTGGCCGCAGGTCGACGAGGCCGCGCTGGTGCAGGACGAGATCGAGCTGGTGCTGCAGGTGAACGGCAAGACGCGCGGTTCCATCACCGTGCCGGCCGGTGCGGACAAGGCCGCGATCGAAGCCGTGGCCGCTGCCAGCGCCGAGGTCGCCAAGTTCGCCGAAGGCAAGCCGCCGAAGAAGATCATCGTCGTTCCTGGCCGCCTCGTGAACGTGGTGGTCTGAGGCGATGCGGCGGCGTCTGTTCACGCTGGCGATGGCCTCGGCCCTGGCGGGCTGCGGCTTCCAGCTGCGCCGCCCGCCGGAGCTGCAGCGCAAGCGCATCTACCTCACCGGCTTCGACACCTACTCGCCGATGGGCGACGAGCTGCGCCGGCAACTGCGCGCCAGCCCCGGCGTCGTGCTGACGGCGACCGCCGCCGACGCCGACGTGGTGTTCGACGCGCTGGAGGATGCGCGCGAGCAGGTGGCGGCGGCCTCGACCGCCACCGGGCAGGTCAGCGAGCTGACGCTGCGCGCCCGCCTGCGCTTCAAGGCCCGCACGCCCGCCGGCCGCGCGCTGATCGCCTCGGTCGAGCTGACGCTGACCCGCGACGTGAGCTACAGCGAGGCCAGCGCGCTGGCCAAGGAGCAGGAGATCGCGATGCTGTTCCGCTCGATGCACACCGATCTGGCGGCGCAGGTGCTGCGGCGGCTGGCGGCGCTCGGGCCGGGCTGAGCCGCCATGCAACTGCGCGCAGACCAGCTTCCGCAGGCGCTCGCCAAGGGCCTGCGCCCGCTCTACGTGATCCACGGCGACGAGCCGCTGCTGGCGCAGGAAGCGGCGGACGCGATCCGCAGTGCCGCCCGTGCCGCCGGCTACAGCGAGCGCAGCGTCCACACCGTTGCCGGGGCGCATTTCGACTGGTCCGGCCTGCTGGGCGAGGCCAGCGCGCTGAGCCTGTTCGCCGACCGGCGCGTGATCGAGATCCGCATTCCCTCGGGCAAGCCGGGCAAGGATGGCTCCGAGGCCTTGCAGCGTTATGTCGAGACGCTGTCCGACGACAACCTGACGCTCATCCTGCTGCCGAAGCTCGACCGCACGCAGCAGACCAGCGCGTGGTTCACCGCGCTGGACGGCGCGGGCGCGAGCATCCGCATCGACCCGGTCGAGCGCCGCGCGCTGCCGCAGTGGATCGCGCAGCGGCTGGCCGCACAAGGGCTGCGCATCGAGGACGGCGAGGCGGGGCAGCACGCGCTGGCCTTCTTCGCCGACCGCATCGAGGGCAACCTGCTCGCCGCGCACCAGGAGATCAGCAAGCTCGCGCTGCTGTACGCCCCGGCTGATCCGCGTGGCGCGCCGACGGTGCTGACGCAGACGCAGATCGAATCCGCCGTGCTGAACGTGGCGCGCTACGACGTGTTCAAGCTCGGCGAGGCGGTGCTGGCCGGGCAGGTGGCGCGGGCGCTGCGCATGCTCGACGGGCTGGAGGCCGAGGGCGAGGCGGCTGTGCTGGTGCACTGGACGCTGGCGGACGATCTGCGCGGGCTGCAGCGCGTCCACGCCGCCACGCTGCAGGGCAAGCCGCTGCCGCTGGCGCTGCGCGATGCGCGGGTCTGGGGCGTGAAGGAAAAGCTGTTCGAGCGCGTCGTGCCGCAGCTGGATGCCGCGACGCTGACCGAACTCGTCGCCGCCGCGCACACGGTGGACGGCATCGTCAAGGGCTTGCCGGACCGCCAGTGGCCGGCCGAGCCGTGGGCGGCGCTGCGGCGGCTGGTGCTGCTGACGGTGCAGGCCGTGCAGCGCGGGCAGCCCGGGCAGCGCAAAGGGCCGCCGCTGGCGCTGACCGCCTGAGGCGCCGGCCGGCGCGGGCGATCAGTACTGCGTCTGTGCCGACACGTACCAGCCGCGCTGGCTGGCCTTGTTGGCGACGTTGCCCAGGTTCACCACCGCAGCAGTCAGGCTCAGGTGGCGCACCGGCCACCAGGCGATGAACACATCGTGCGCACTCTCTTCGCGGAACACGCCCAGGTTGTCGGGCTTGAGGCGCCACTCCGCCCCGACCGCGAGGTCATCGCGCAGCAGCACCGCACCCGAGACCTCGGGCATCCACTGCGCCTCGTCGCGCAGGTCGCCGCCGAAGCCGAGCAGGCCGAACTGGTTGGCGCGCGTGCGACGCAGCGTCAGGTTGGCGAGCGTGTTGTAGCCGGCCAGTCCGCCGAGCCAGACCTTGGTGGCGCTGACCAGGAGGTCGGTGTCGCTGGCGCGGCGGGCGCCGAGCGCGGTGGGCACCGCCATGTCCTCGTTGTACTTGTACTGCGCCCCCACGCTGAGCTGTGGCCACCAGCGGTCCTGGTCGTAGACCGCATCGCCGAGCACGCGCCACTTCAGGCCGAGCACGTTCAGCCGCACCGACTGCCCTGGCACCGTGTCGCTCAGGCCGAAGCGCATCTGCGCCACCGAGGCTTCCCAGGTGTCGTGCACGCCGATGGCGGCGGCGGTGGTGGTCAGCGTGTAGCCGCCGTCGGTGCGCACGCGGGTCAGGTGGGCCGAGGCGCCGATCTGGTCGCGGCTGCCGTAGCCGCCGATCAGCGCCCAGGGCACGAGGCCACCGCCGGCGCTGCCTTCGACCGTGCCGACGCCAGAGGTGGCGGTCAGGCGGTCGCCGGCTTGCACCGTGCCGGTGCCGGCCAGGGCCAGCAGCACGAGGAAGAGCCAGAGTGGATGCTTGTTCATGCTGGCAGCGTGGCACCCGCTGCCGGTGCGCAGCGGCTGCATCAGGACCGCGTTCCGGGCGGTTCTTTGCGCTTTGGCCACGCGACTGCCGGAGGATCCTTGGCCCATGTCCGGTCCGAGGATGAACATGTTCCGAAACGCGTATGGGTCTGTGCCTGTGCAGCCCAGGCTGGCCTGGCTGTTCGTCTGGGTGCTCTCCGGCCTGCTCGGACTGGCCGGCTGTGCCCTGCCGACGCCGGGCGGGGACTCGCTGTACCACCGACTCGGCGACCGACCCGGCGTGGCGCAGCTGTCCGCGCGCCTGATCGACCGCACCGCCACCGATCCACGCACCCGCCGCAGTTTCGAGAAGACCAAGCTCGGGCCACTCAAGGACAGCCTCGCCGACTACCTGTGCAAGGAGGCCGACGGTGGCTGCCCCTACGAAGGCGAGACCATGGCCAATTCGCATGCAGAGCTGGGCATCCAGGCGCACGAATTCGACCTGATGGTGGCGTTTCTGCGGGAGGAGCTGGATGCGGCGGGCGTCGCGCCGGCCGACAAGAATGAGTTGCTGCGGCGGCTGACAGCGGACCGGCGCGACATCGTGCAGGCCGGCACCACCCGAAAGGCACCGTGATGGCGCGGCGGCTGCTCGGACCGGCGGTGGGTCTGGCCGTGGGGCTGGCGCTTCCTGGCTGGGTGCTGGCGGCCGCCGTGACCGTGCAGGCGCTGGATCCGGCCGGCAAGCCGCTGACCGGGGCGGTGGTGGCGATCGAGGTCGGCGGCGTGGCCAGGGTGGCCGCTCCCGGCACCCGCGCCGAGATCAGCCAGCGCCAGCGCAGCTTCGAGCCGGGCCTGCTGGTGGTGCAGACGGGCACGGCGGTCGACTTCCCCAACCTCGACACCGTGCGCCACCACGTCTACTCGTTCTCGCCGGCCAGGACCTTCGAGCTGAAGCTCTACAACGGGCGTCCGTCGACCCCCGTGGTATTCGACCGGGCCGGCGTGGTCGTGCTCGGCTGCAACATCCATGACCAGATGATCGGCGCGGTGGTGGTGGTCGACACGCCGCTGTTCGGGCGCACGGACGCCGCCGGCCGGGTGGTGCTGGAGGTGCCCGCAGGGGAACACCGCCTGCGCACCTGGCATCCGCGCATGCGCGAAGGCACGGACCTGCAGGTGCAGCCGCTGAAGGTCGGTGCTGCCGGGACGCCGTCCGTGGTGGTGGCCTTGCCCGTGGTGGCCGCGCCGTGAGCAGGTTCGCGGCGCGCCTGGCCGGCTGGCGCCTGAGCGGGCTGGAGCGGCGCATCGTCTGGCCCTTCCTGCTGCTGCTGCTGGTGGTGCAGGGCATCAGCCTGGTGCTGGTGAACCGCGCGATCGGCCAGAGCGCCACACGGTCGATCGACCGCGATCTGCAGACCGGCCAGCGGGTGTTCACCCGGCTGCTGGAGCAGCGTGCCGAGCGCCTGTCCGAAGCGGCGGCGCTGCTGGCGTCCGATTTCGGGTTTCGTTCGGCGGTGAGCAGCCGCGACGTCGCCACGCTGAGCGATGCGCTGGAAAACCACGGCCGGCGCATCGGCGCCTCGCTGGTGATCTACACCGATCCGGCCTGGCGCCCGGTGGCCTCGACCGGGCTGAGCGTGGACCGGGTCGCTGCGCTGCTGCCGGTGGCACGCATGGCGGCGATGACCGGGCCGGGCGGCGGCGTGAGCGCACAGAACGCCCGCCTGACGCTGATCGACGGCCGTGCCTACCAACTCGTCGCGGTGCCGGTGAAGGCACCACGCACGGTCGGCTGGGTGCTGATGGGCTTCGTGCTGGACCGCTCGGTGCTGCAGCAGCTCAGCGCCATCACCGATCTGCGCGGCGCGGTGCTGTTCAACGGACCACCGGCGCGTGTGCTGCTGTCGACCTTCGTGCAGGCCGGTGACACGCTGACCGCCCCGAATCCGGAGGCCAGCCCCTGCGGCCAGGAACTGCGCGAGGCGGACAGCCGCTGGCGCAGCTGCGAGTTCGTGCTCGACACGGGGCTGTCCGATGGCCACTCCATGCCACCGCTGCGGCTGGTGCTGGCGCACGCGGTCGACGAGGCGCTCGCGCCCTTCGAGCGGCTGCAGCGCATGCTGCTGCTGCTCACGCTGGTCGGGGTGGTGGTGTTCGCGGTCGGCAGTGCGGTGACGGCGCGGCGCCTGAGCCGGCCGATCCGCGGGCTGCGGCGCGCCGCCGAGCGGCTGAGCCGCGCCGACTACGACTCGCCGGTGCGCGTGCCCGACGAGCGGGTGGTCGGCGACGAGCTGGTGCAGCTGGCGCGGGCCTTCGAGTCGACCCGCCAGGCGGTGCAGCACCGTGAGCACGCCATCAGTCGGCTGGCCTACTGGGACACGCTGACGGGGCTGCCCAACCGCGCGCAGTTTGTCGATCTGCTGCGGGCGCGTCTGCAGCCGGATGCGGCGGGTGCGGTGGCGCCGCTGGCGGTGCTGATGCTGGACCTGGACCGCTTCAAGCATGTCAACGACGTGCTCGGCCACCAGCTCGGCGACCGGCTGCTGTGCGAGGTGGCGCAGCGGCTGGCGGGGTGTTCCAACCGGCCGGACACGGTGCTGGCGCGCCTGAGCGGGGACGAGTTCGGGCTGCTGCTGTCGGCGGCCGACACCCCGAAAGCCCAGGAGATCGCCCGTGCGCTGCTCGCTGTGCTCGACCTGCCGATGCGGCTCGACGAGCACACCATCGACCTCAGCGCCAGCCTGGGCATCGCCTTCGCGCCGGCCCATGCACACGAGCCGGAGACCCTGCTCGGTCTGGTCGAGGTGGCGATGTACGCCGCCAAGCGCCGCCAGCTCGGCATGCTGGTCTACGACGCCTCGATGGACACCCGCAGCAGCGCCTCGCTGTCGCTGCTGAGCGAGCTGCGCCAGGCGATCGAGCGGCAGGAACTGCGCCTGTACGTGCAGCCCAAGGTCGATCTGAAGTCGGGGCGGGTGCTCGGCGGCGAGGCGCTGGTGCGCTGGGCGCATCCGCAGCGCGGGCTGGTGCCGCCGATGCAGTTCATCCCGTTTGCCGAGCAGACCGGCTTCATCCGCCAGATCACGGTCTGGATGCTGGAAACCGGCGTGCAGGCGCTGCAGCAGTGGCAGGAGGCCGGGCTGGTGCTGAAGCTCAGCATCAACCTGTCGACCCGCGACCTGCTCGACCCTGATCTGACGGACCGCGTGCGCCGCCTGCTGGACCGGCACCGGGTCTCGGCCGCCCGGCTCTGCCTGGAGATCACCGAGAGCGCGATCATGGACGACCCGGCGCGCGCGCTGCAGACGCTGCAGAAGCTGCACGAACTGGGGGTGCACCTGTCGATCGACGACTTCGGCACCGGCTACTCCTCGCTGGCTTACCTGAAGCGGCTGCCGGTGGACGAGCTGAAGATCGACCGCAGCTTCGTCACCAACATGGAACGTGATCTGGACGATGCCCGCATCGTGCAGTCCACCATCGGGCTGGCGCACAACCTCGGGCTGACCGTGGTGGCCGAGGGCGTGGAGACCGACAAGGCCTGGGCGCTGCTGGCGCGGCTTGGCTGCGACGAGGGCCAGGGCTATGGCATCGGTCGGCCGATGCCCTCCGAGGAGTTCCTCGGCTGGGTGCACCGCTGGCAGGCACCGTCGAACGAGGCCCTGCACGTCGACACCGACTTCGCGCAGATGCTCTGATCCACGCCGGGCCGTGCGTGCGTCAGTAGCCGGTACGGCGGTCGACCTGGTGCGCCAGCGGCTCGCCGCGGCGCCAGGCGGCCAGGTGCTGCGCCACGACCCGCGCGGCCGAGCGCGCGTCGGTCTGCGCCGCGACATGCGGCAGCACGGTGACCGCGGGATGGGTCCAGTAGCGGTGACCGGCCGGCAGTGGCTCCTGGTGGAACACGTCCAGCACGGCGTGGCCGAGCTGCCCGTCGTCGAGCGCGGCCAGCAGGTCGGCGTCCACCACGTGCGCGCCGCGGGCCAGGTTCACCAGCGCTGCGCCGCGTGGTAGCTGGCGCAGCAGGGCCGCGTCGATCAGGCCATGGGTGTCCGGCGTCAGCGGCAGCAGGTTGAGCAGGATCTCGCTGTCCGCCAGCACGGGGCCAAGCGGCTCGCCGCGCCGCCAGCCCGTGACCCGGTAGCCCATCGCCCGCAGCCGCTGGCTCACCGCGCTGCCCATCTGCCCTTGCCCCAGCACACCGATGTGCACCTCGTCGGCCCGGCGCTGGGGATGCTGCCGCCAGACGCCCTCGCGCTGCTGGCGGGTATAGGTGTGGAAGCCACGGTGCAGCGTCAGCACGGCCCACAGCGCCGTCTCCGCCATCGCGGCGTTCATGGCCGGATCGACCATGCGCACGATCGGCAGATCAGGCGGGACCGTCGGGTCGGCCAGCAGCTTGTCGACCCCCGCCCACAGCGACTGCACCAGCCGCAGCCTCGGGTAGCGCTGCAGCGCGCCGGCCGGCGGGTTGGCGACGATGGCGATCTCGACCGCGGCGGGGTCGTGGTCCGGTTCGTCGGCGCGCACCAGCGTGTCGCCGGGCAGCGCGGCCGCCAGCGCGGGCAGCCACTCGGCCCATTCCTGCGCGTCGAAGCGGCAGGCCAGCGCGATGGTGGTGTGGTTCGCGGCGGCGCTCACGGCATGGCCTGCAGCGCCGACACCAGCACCGCCAGCGCGTGGTCGCGCGTCTGGGTGCGCACGGCGGCGCGGTCGCCCTCGAAGTGCCGGCATTCAGCCCAGACCCACCCCGGCAGCGCCCAGGCGAACCAGACGGTGCCGACCGGCTTGGCCTCGCTGCCGCCGCCCGGTCCGGCAATGCCGGTGACGGCCACCGCGGCTTCGACCCCCGCCTCGCGCTGCGCGCCCGCGGCCATCGCGCGGGCCACGGACTCGCTGACCGCGCCGTCCTGCGTGATCAGCGCCGAGTCCACGCCGAGCATCTCGGACTTGGCTTCGTTGCTGTAGGTGACGAAACCGCGGTCGAACCAGTCGCTGGAGCCGGCCAGATCGGTGCAGGCGGCGGCGATCATGCCGCCGGTGCAGCTTTCGGCCGTGGCGAGGTGCCAGCCGAGCGGGCGCAGCAGGTCGGCGAGGCTGTGGACGGCGTGGTCCGCGTGGTCAGCGTGGGGTTCGGACATCACAGGACTCCCTGGACAAGGCGCGTCAGCGCCACGCCGACGGCGATGGTGAACAGCGTGCAGCCCGCGGCAACGAGGTCGTCGAACAGGATGCCGAAGCCGCCGCGCCAGCCGCCGCCCTTGAAGTGCTGGTCGGCCCAGCGCACGGGGCCGGGCTTGGCGGCGTCGAAGTAGCGGAACAGCGCGAACGCGGTGATCTGCAGGCCCAGGCTGGCCGGCGTCAGCACCCACAGGATGAGCCAGAAGGCCAGCACCTCGTCCCAGACGATGAAGCCCGGGTCGGCGATGCCGGCGTGGGTGGCCGCGACGGTGCAGGCCCACCAGCCGACGAAGAAGCCGCCCAGCAGCGTCCAGCCCCAGCCGGCGCTGTCGAGCCAGACGTTCAGCACCGCGAACGCCACCCAGGCCCACAGCGTGCCCGCGGTGCCCGGGGCGATCGGGCTCAGGCCGCTGCCGGCGCCGAGGGCCAGGAAGTGCGCCGGGTGGCTCAGCAGAAACCGCGGTCCCACGCGCCGCTTCGGGGCCGGGCGGGGTTCGACATCGGTCACGTCGTCGGACGGGGCGTCGGCAAGGTCGGCAGGGGCGTTCATGGGGACCTTGGGCATCAGCTGCGGAAATGGTCGAACGAGGCCCAGGGCGTGGCCACGCGGTGGCCGTGGCGGTCGTGGACCGTGGTGTCGCTGTCGGCGGTGATGCGGCCGATGCAGCGCACACCCGTGGCGCTGCGCTCTCCGGCGGCCAGGACGGCGCTGTGGTCGGCGGGTGCGGCGGTGAACAGCAGCTCGTAGTCGTCGCCCCCGGCAAGCAGGCATTCGTGCTGCAGCGCGGCGGTCTGCGCGCGCATCAGCGGGCTGCGGGGCAGGGCGTCGGCGTCGAGGACCACGCCGAGCGCGCGGCCGTCCGTGCCCGAGCGGCGCAGCACGTGCTGCAGATCGCCGAGCAGGCCGTCCGACACGTCGATCGCGCTGGTCGCCACGCCGCGCAGCGCCAGCCCGAGCGCGACCCGCGGTTCGGGGCATTCCATCGCCAGCCGCAGGTGGTCGAAGGTCTCGCCTGGCACGTGCAGACCCGGCGTGCCGCGGAACACCTCCAGCGCCAGCCGGGCATCGCCGAGCCAGCCGGGCGTGTCCTCGCCGAGCGGGTGGCTGACCCAGAGTTCGTCGCCCGGCCGCGCGCCGCTGCGCAGCAGCGCGGCGCCAGCGGGCACCTCGCCGAAGATGGTGATGCACAGGTTCAGCGGCCCGGCGGTCGTGTCGCCGCCGACGAGGTCGAGGTCGTGGCGGTCGGCCAGCGTGTGCAGGCCGCGGGCCAGGCCGGCGAGGAAGGTGTCGTCGGCCCGGGGCAGCGCCAGTGCCAGCGTGTAGGCCAGCGGCTGCGCGCCGCAGGCCGCCAGATCGGACAGGTTCACCGCCAGCGCCTTGTGGCCGAGCCGCTCGGGCGCGACGGTGGACAGGAAGTGCCGGCCCTCGACCAGCATGTCGCTCGACACCGCGAGCTGCATCCCGGGGGCGGGGGCGATCAGCGCGCAGTCGTCGCCGACGCCGAGCGGGTTGCGCCGGGCGGGGCGCGTGAAGTGGCGGGCGATGAGGTCGAATTCTCCGAGGGACATGGGGTCGTTTGCTGCTTTCAGTCGTCCGGTTTCAATCCAGGCCGGCGCCGCGCAGCACATTGGCCAGCTCGACCGCCGATTTCACATCCATCTTGTCGAATACCCGCGCGCGGTGGACTTCCACGGTGCGCACGCTGATGTCCAGCGTGTCGGCGATCTGCTTGTTGGCGCGCCCGGCGGTCACCAGGCGCATCACCTCCAGCTCGCGCTCGGTCAGGTCGTCCAGGTGCCGGCGCAGGCCGTCGCGTTCGTGCAGCCGGGCCAGCGCCTGTTCGCTGCGGCCGAGCGCCTCGACCACGCGGTCGACCAGCGCATTGTCCGAGAACGGTTTCTCGACGAAGTCGAAGGCGCCGCGCTTGACCGCCATCACCGCCGTGGCCACGTCGGCGTGGCCGGTCAGGAAGATGACCGGCAGCACGTCGAGCCAGCCGCGCTCGATCAGCCGCTCGAACAGCGCCATGCCGTTCATGCCCGGCATGCGCATGTCCAGCAGCAGGCAGGCGGGCGAGTCGGGGCGGACATCGTTTTTCTCGATCGCGGCCCAGAAGGTGTCGGCCGACGCATAGGCCCGCGGCAGCAGCCGGCGCGAGCGCAGCAGCCAGGACAGGGCATCGCGCAGCACTTCCTCGTCGTCGACGACGAAGACCGTGCCGCTCGGGGTCTGGACGCGTGCAGTCATGGTGCAGTGCTCGGGGTGGGGTGCGACGAAGACGGGAGCGTAAACCGGAATGTGGTGCCGCGCCCGTCCGGGCCGGGGCTGAAATCGAGCGCGCCACCGTGCTGCTCGACGACGGTGCGGCACATCGCCAGCCCGATGCCCATGCCTTCGGGCTTGGTGCTGAAAAAGGGCGTGAAGAGCTGGCGCGCCACCGCCTCGGGAATGCCGGGGCCGTGGTCGGTCAGCTGGAAGGCGACCCAGCGTGCGTCGACCTGCCGCACCTCCAGCCGCAGCGTGCGCTGGTTCAGCGGCAGGTCGGCGTCTTCCTCCATCGCCTGGATGCCGTTGCGGGCCAGGTTCAGCAGCACCTGCTCGACCATCGTCCGGTCGCAGGACACGCGCGGCGCTGGCTCGGGCACGTCGATCTCGATGCGGGTGTGGCTGCCGCGCGCGGCCAGCCGGACCAGCGGCAGCACCGCGTCGATCAGCTCGCCGGCCCGCACGTTCTCGCGCAGCCGGTCGCGCCGGCGGACGAACTGGTGCACGCTGCGGATCACGCGGCCGGCGCGCTCGGCCTGCTCGGCGATGCGGGCCACGGCCTGGCGGATCATCAACTGGGTGTCGAGGTCAGCGGGTGGGTCGTCCGGCGCCGCAGGCATCAGGTTGAGGCTGCCGGTGGCGTAGCTGGCAATCGCCGCCAGCGGCTGGTTCAGCTCGTGGCTGAGCAGGGTGGCCATCTCGCCCATGGTCGCCAGCCGGGCCGCCGCCTGGAGCTTGTCCTGCTGCTGGCGCGAGAGTTCCTCCATGCGGCGCTGGGCGCTGACATCGAGCACGGTGCTCATCCAGCCGCCGGGCCGGCCGCGGGCGTCGATCAGCGGGGCCTCGAAGATCAGCACCGGGAAGCGCTCGCCGTCGCGGCGCATGAACACGGTTTCGTGGCCCTCGCGCGGCGGGGTGTTGCCGGCGTTGCGCGCGTGCTGGCGCTCGGTGTAGAGCGCGGCCATCTCGGGCGGCCAGTACGGTGGGGTCTCGGCCTGCAGCAGCTCGTCCGCGTCGTAGCCGACCATCTGGCAGAAGGCGGGGTTGACGTAGGTGATGCGGCCGTCGGTGGTGCGCGCGCGCAGGCCGGTGACGAGCGAGTCTTCCATGGCCTTGCGGAAGGTGAGCGCTTCGGCCAGCGCCTGCTCGGCCGCCGAGCGCCGGCGCACGTCGTGCACCAGCAGCAGGATCACGACCCCGAGCGCCACCGACAGCAGCACGACCAGCGCCGCGCTCAGGTTCGGGATCAGCCGCGGCACGCCCTGCAGGCTGTCCAGCCGCACCACCGCCGTGAAGCCCGAGACATCGACCAGCCGGTCCGCGATGAACACGCCTGCGCCCCGCCGCGCGCCGACCCGGGCCAGCCGGGTGCCGTCGGCTTCGACCAGCAGCACCTCGTGGCGGCGCACAACGTCCGTCGGGATCGCCGCCTGCAGCAGGTCCGACAGGGCCAGCGTCGCCACCACCGCGTTGGTCCCCCCGGTCTCCGTGGCCAGCGGGATGCACAGATCGACCACCTCCAGCCCCAGGCCGTTCGGGTTGGGCAGGAAGTAGGTGCGCGAGTAGGCGGGTGCGGCGAAGCGGCGCGCGGTAGCGCAGGCGATTTCCGCATCGACCGACATGCCTTCGCGCGGGATGCTCTGGAACTGCGCCGGGTAGGCGGCGGAGGCCACGAGTTCGTCGATCGAGAACCGGGGGCCGCGGCGCTCGATGCGCAGGAACTCGGGCCGCTCGTGCAGCAGCTGCTTGGCCTGCGGGCGCCAGAGGTCGGGCCGGCCCCGGTCCCACAGCAGCCGCTGCAGGGTCTGCGCATCGTCCAGCAGGCGCTGGCGCACGTCGGCCGCGGCGGCCAGCGCGGCGGCATCGGTGTTTTCCTGGCGCTGGCTCTGCTCCTGCTGCCAGGTGAGCCAGAGCAGGGCCGCCTGCACGGTGACCACCAGCGCCACCAGCGCGGCCCACAGCGGCGCGCCCTGCCAGCGGCGTGACACATTGACCAGCAGCGCGGACAGGGCAGTGGACGAGGGCGGCGGCGGACTGTCGGCAGGCATGGGCACAGTATCCAGCGCCGACCCTGGCAGGGGCTACGCAGTTTCGCGAATGGGCGGGCCGGCATTCTGGCCAACCATGCAGGAAGCGCATGGACCCATGCTGTGACAGGGCAAGCAATACCGCGCACAGTGACGGGGGGCTTCCTACAATCGCCAGCCCCGCTCCAGTTCCCTCAGCCGAATCCGCTCCATGACCACATCCGAACAGAAACAAGCCGAACTGCGCCGCGCGGCACTCGAGTACCACGAGTTTCCGACGCCGGGCAAGATCGCCATCGCCGCGACCAAGCAGCTGGTCAACCAGCGCGATCTGGCGCTGGCGTATTCGCCGGGGGTGGCCGCGGCCTGCGAGGAGATCGTGGACGATCCGGCCAACGCCTTCCGCTACACCTCGCGCGGCAACCTCGTCGCCGTGGTCACCAACGGCACCGCGGTGCTCGGCCTGGGCAACATCGGCCCGCTGGCGTCCAAGCCGGTGATGGAGGGCAAGGCAGTCCTGTTCAAGAAGTTCGCCGGCATCGACGTGTTCGACCTGGAGATCGCCGAGAACGACCTCGACAAGCTGGTGGACATCATCGCGTCGCTGGAGCCGACCTTTGGCGGCATCAACCTCGAGGACATCAAGGCGCCGGACTGCTTCTACGTCGAGCGCAAGCTGCGCGAGCGCATGAAGATCCCCGTGTTCCACGACGACCAGCACGGCACGGCCATCGTGGTCGGCGCGGCGCTGCTCAACGGGCTGAAGGTGCTGGGCAAGGACATCCGGCAGGTCAAGCTGGTGTCCTCGGGCGCGGGGGCGGCGGCGCTGGCCTGCCTGAACCTGCTGGTCAAGCTGGGCCTGCCGCGCGAGAACATCTGGGTGACGGACCTCGTGGGGTTGGTCTGGCAGGGCCGCACCGAACTGATGGACCCGGACAAGGCCGAGTTCGCCCAGGTGACCGAGCAGCGCACGCTGCGCGAGGCCATCGCCGGCGCGGACATCTTCCTCGGGCTGTCGGCGGGCGGGGTGCTCAAGGCTGACATGGTGGCGACGATGGCCGAACGGCCGATCATCTTCGCGCTGGCCAATCCGACCCCGGAAATCATGCCGGAAGCGGTCAAGGCGGTGCGCGACGACGCCATCATGGCCACCGGCCGCACCGACTACCCGAACCAGGTCAACAACGTCCTGTGCTTCCCCTACATCTTCCGCGGTGCGCTGGACTGCGGCGCGACCACGATCACCGACGAGATGGAGATCGCCGCGGTGCGCGCCATCGCCGAATTGGCGCAGGCGGAGCAGAACGACGTGGTGGCGGCGGCCTACGGTGGCGCCACGCTGTCCTTCGGGCCTGAATACCTGATCCCGAAGCCCTTCGATCCGCGGCTGATGATCCAGATCGCGCCGGCCGTGGCCCAGGCGGGCATGGACTCCGGCGTCGCGACCCGCCCGATCGCCGACATGGACGCCTACCGCGAGAAGCTGCGCGCCTTCGTCTACGCGGCCGGCACGGTGATGAAGCCGATCTATGCCGTGGCCAAGCGCGCCAAGGCCCGCCGCGTCGCCTACGCCGAGGGCGAGGACCGCCGCGTGCTGCGCGCGGTGCAGGTGGTGGTGGACGAGGACCTGGCGTTTCCGGTGCTGGTCGGCCGCGGCAGCGTCATCCGCAGCCGCATCGACAAGCTCGGCCTGCGCCTGGAAGAGGGCCGCGACTACGAGATCGTCAACATCGACGACGACGCCCGCTACCGCAAGTTCTGGCAGATCTACCACGAGATGACGGACCGCCAGGGGGTCACCGAGCAGCTCGCCAAGATCGAGATGCGCCGGCGCATGACGCTGATCGCCTCGATGCTGCTGCACACCGGCGAGGTGGACGGCATGATCTGCGGCACCTGGAGTTCCACGTCGTACCACCTGCAGTACATCGACCAGGTCATCGGCCGCCGCAAGGGCGTCAACACCTATGCCTGCATGAACGGGCTGGTGCTGCCGGGCCGACAGGTTTTCCTCGTCGACACCCACGTCAACTACGACCCGACCGCCGAGCAGCTCTGCGAGATCACGATCCTGGCGGCCGAGGAAATGCGCCGCTTCGGCCTGCAGCCCAAGGCGGCGCTGCTGTCGCACTCGAACTTCGGTTCGAGCAACCAGCCGTCCGCCGTGAAGATGCGCGACACGCTGGCGCTGCTGCGCGAGCACGCACCCTGGCTGGAGGTGGATGGCGAGATGCACGGCGATACCGCGCTCGACCCGGTGTATCGGTCCGAGCTGATGCCGCGCTGCACGCTGCAGGGGGAGGCCAATCTGCTGGTACTGCCCAACATCGACGCGGCCAACATCAGCTACAACCTGCTGAAGACCACCGCCGGCGGCGGCATCGCCATCGGCCCGGTGCTGCTGGGTGCGGCCAAACCGGTGCATGTGCTGACCCCGTCGGCGACGGTGCGGCGCATCGTCAACATGACGGCGCTGACCGTGGCGGACGCGAACGCGGTGCGCTGAAGACGCTCAAACCAGACACGACAGGGCTTCCGCAAGGAGTTTGCACCCGCTTACTTGCGCGGATGGCCCTGTTCTTCTGCTGAAAATTGAGGCAAACGCTTGAGCTTGGCGCCCTGATTCGGTACCATCGCCCCCTTCAGAATTCAGGAAAACCCGTGGTAGATCTGGTCAGGGTGACGAGCAGGCGGCTCGTCTTGGCCGCCACCAAGGCTGTTGCGCTGGGCGCTGTCGTACTGGGCACCTGGCTCGGTACGCCGGACTTGGTACAGGCCAGGGGCGAATCCGAAACGGTCGGGCTGCAGAGCGGGACCCTCAGGGTGTCCGAACTGCCGTCGGAAGCCGCCGACACGCACCGCCGGATTCTGTCCGGAGGCCCGTTCCGATATCCGAGCAAGGACGGCTCGGTGTTCGGCAACCGGGAGCGGCTTCTGCCGCGGGAGACCCGAGGATACTACAGAGAATATACCGTCCCGACTGCAGGATCGCGCGACCGGGGAGCGCGGCGCATCATCTGCGGTGGACGGGAGCCGACGACCCCGGATGTTTGTTTCTACACGCAAGACCACTACGCGAGCTTTCACCGCATCGCACCGTGACTTCGACGAGGATCGAGAGCCCTAAGGGACCATCCACCATGCTTATGCAGACCGTGCGTCCGAACATCGTGCAGGCCATCCGGGCCTTCCGAGTGGACGACCTCATGTCGGCGGCCCAGGACCTGGGCCACCACTTTCTCTACGCCAATCTGGCCGAAGCGTCTTCCAAGCCGGAAGTGCTGGAGTCGATTGCCAAGGCGTTCCTGTTCCCGGCCCACTTCGGCAAGAACCTCGACGCGCTCTACGACTGCATGACCGATCTGGTCAACAAGTCCGGTGCGCAGGCAGGGTTTGTCCTTGTGCTGGAGCAGTTGCCGGACAACGCCAAGTTCGACCGCGAGGCCCGCGAGCAGCTGCTCGACGTGTTCCGCGATGCATCCGACTACTGGGGAGAACGGAAGATACCCTTCCGATGTTTCTATTCTTTTCAGTAGCCCGCTCCCAGGACCAAGGGCAATGGGAGCGGGCTGATGGAGCCCCGGCGGAACCTGTGAAGCCGCCACCGAAACCGAGCAAGAACGCTGCACCGGCCTTCGCGCCGCACATGCCGGTGATGAGCAGTGCCTTCGACACGTCGGCCCTCGCGGCCGCCGCATGACGACCGACTGCGCAACACAGCGTCCCTGACGACCACGACAAGCCCGCCCTGTGCGGGCTTGTTTCATGGTGCGGTCTTCTTCGCCGCGTCGCGCAGGCCGACGGCCGTCACCAGCGCCACGTAGTCGGCCACCGGCACCTCTTCGGCGCGGCGCTGCAGGTCGAAGGCCGGCACATCGTCGCCGCAGCGCTCGGCCAGCCAGTGGCCCAGGGTGTTGCGCAGCATCTTGCGGCGCTGCGAGAACGCCACCGCCACCAGCTCGCTCAGCAGCGCCACATCCACCGCCGGCGGATGGCGCAGCGGCGTCATGCGCACGACGGCCGAATTCACCCGCGGCGGCGGGTCGAAACACTCCGGCGGCACGTCGATCAGCGACTCGATGTCATAGCGCCACTGCAGCATCACCGACAGCCGGCCGAAGTCCTTCTTGCCCGGCGACGCGGCCATGCGGTCGACGACCTCCTTCTGCAGCATGAAGTGCTGGTCTTCCACCACGTCGACGAAGTCGAGCAGGTGGAACAGGATCGGGCTGGAGATGTTGTAGGGCAGGTTGCCGACCACGCGCAGCTTGTGGGCCTCGCCGTAGGTGGCCTGCGCCAGGCGGGCGACCTCGCGGAAATCGACCTTCAGCACGTCGGATTCGATCACCGTCAGCTCGGGGCGCTTGCGCAGCCGGGCAGCCAGGTCGCGGTCGAGTTCGACCACCGTCAGGTGCTCGCAGCACTCGACGATCGGATCGGTCATCGCCCCCATGCCCGGGCCGATCTCGACCAGCGCCTCGCCGGGCCGCGGATCGATGGCCCGCACGATGGCCGACAGCACGGCGCCGTCGGTGAGGAAATGCTGGCCGAAGCGCTTGCGGGGAATGTGTTTCAAAAGAGAGGGACTCGTGGAAAGGTCACTGGCCGGGCGGGTCGCGCAGCTCGACATAGGCGCGGGCACGCACCTCGCGGGCCCAGTCGGCGTAGGCATCTTCGGACTTCTGTTCGCGCAGCGCTGCGCGGGCCATTTCACGCTGTTCGCGCGGCTCCAGGCGCACGTCGCGGCGCTCCAGCAGCTGGATCAGGTGCACGCCGAAGCGCGAGACGACCGGTTCGGCGATCGAGCCCGGCCGCAGCGCCGACATCGCCTGCTCGAACTCCGGCACGAACTGGCCCGGCGAGGCCCAGCCGAGGTCACCGCCATTGGCGGCGCTGCCGTCTTCCGAGTTCTGGCGGGCCAGATCCTCGAACTTCGCGGTACCGGCCTCGATCTGGCGCTTGTAGCCTGCCAGGCGGCGGAGGATCGCCTCCTGGGTCAGCTTCGGACCCGGGCGCAGCAGGATGTGGCGGGCGTGCTGCTGCGCGACGGTCAGCGCGGCCTCGCGGCGCTCGATCAGCTTGAGCACGTGGAAGCCGGCGCCCGAGCGCAGCACCTGCGGCGCCACCTCACCCGCCCGCAGCGGGCTGACCGCCTCGACGAACAGATCCGGCAGCTTGTCGGCCCGGCGCAAGCCCATCTCGCCGCCGCGTTCCTTGCCCGTATCCGAGGCCTCGCGCACCAGCGCCGCAAAGTCCTCGCCCGAGCGCAGGCGCTGCAGCAGGGCCACACCCTGCTGGCGGCGCTGCGTGACGACGGCCGGCGTGGCGTTTTCCGGCACCGACAGCAGGATCTGCGCGACGTTGAATTCGGTGGCGGCGCCGTTCTTCTCGCGCTGCTGGGCGAGCCAGGCCTCGATGTCGGCGTCGTTGATGCGGATGCGGCTCTGCGTTTCGCGCTCGCGGATGCGTTCCAGCAGGATCTGGTCGCGCAGGTTGTTGCGGAAGCGGGCGAAGTCCATGCCCTCGGTGCGCAGGCGCTCGCGCAGCTGCGGCACGGTGATCTGGTTCTGCGCCGCGACGTTGGTGACGGCCCGGTCGATGTCGCTTTCCTCCGCGCGCACCCCGCCGTCGCGGGCGGCACTGAGCTGGGCGCGCTCGTCGATCAGCTGGTCGAGCAGCTCGCGCATCAGCGTGTCGCGGTCCGGCAGCCGGGTGTTGCTGCGGGCGGCTTCCTGCTCGGCGCGCTGCAGGCGTTGCAGCACCTCGCTGTTGGTGACGAGTTCCTGGTTCACCACCGCGACGATGTAGTCGCCGCTGCTGCGCCGCGCCGCCTGGGCGAAGCTGCCGATGGGCGTGCACAGCAGGCTGGCCGCCAGCAGCAGGACGGACAGCGCCTGGCGGCGGCGTGGTGTCATCGAGGCGGTGCGCGCGGCACGCGCGTCGGGGGACAGTGTCTGCAGCTCGGTCATGGGGTGTCGGTGTCGCCGCCGGTGGCGGGTGGATGGACGGCCGGTGCGGCCGCGGCCCGGGGGTCGCGCAGCAGCTGGTAGCCGGGGATATTGTCCTTCAAGACCGCCAGCGGGTTGGAGCCTGCGTTGAGCCGGGACAGGCCGACCAGTTCCAGCTGCAGCATCAGCTGCGTCGACGACGCCTGCAGGCTGGTGGACTGGCGCCGGGCGACCACACGGCCGACCCAGCAGCCCGCATCGTATTCGAAGCCAACGATGGCGCCGCTGATGCGCCGGTCCTTGAGGCTGTAGTCGAGCGCGCCCACGCCGTAGAGGCGGCCGTCACAGGACGAGGCGCTGCTGCGCGCCGGCCGCGCCGGGCCCGTGGCATGGGCGGTGTCGCTGCCCACCAGGCTAGTCACCGGCGCGAGCAGTCCGTCGATCGGCCATTGCCAGCCGAGTGCGAGCTGTTCGCTGACACCGCGGTTGCGGCGGTGGCTGGCATAGAGCGTGCGCAGCGGCCCGGGCGAGTAGCGCACGCTGGTGATGGTGCGCTCGACCCGGTCGGAGTCGGTGTTGTACTGCAGCGAGCTGTCCAGGGTCCAGCGCGGGATGGTCATGAGCGACCCCTGCACCAGCAGGTCCGAGAAGCGGCTGGTGGCCGGCACGCCGTCGGCGGTGATGCGCTGTTCGCTGAGCCGGTAGCGCTGTGCGACACCCAGCCGCGCCAGCTCGGCGCCGCTGTGGCGGTCGAGGTAGCGCGTGGTCAGGCCGCCGGTGATCTGGTGGGCGTCGGAGACACGGTCGATGCCGGAGAAGACGTTCTCCGAGAACACCGTCGTGGCGTTGAAGTCCAGCGCCGCGCTGTCGAAGTTGGGCAGCGCCGACTGGTCGCGCCACGGTGTGTAGGCGTAGAGCAGTCGCGGCTCCAGCGTCTGCATCAGGTCGCGGCCGAAGGCGCGGGACTCGCGGTCGAGCGACCAGGCGCTGTCGACGCTGACGTTCGGGATCACCCGCGCGGCGCGGGTGCGGCCATCGCTCAGGGGCCGGTCGACCTCGTAGCCCGCGGCGTTGAAGCTGGCGCGGGGGGTCAGACGCCAGCCTTCGTCGCCCAGCGGCCACGCCACCTGGCCGAGCGCATGCAGCCGGCTGCCGGCGATGCGGGTGGGGTCGGCGTTGGTGAAGCGGTTGAACTCGGTCTGCAGCGACCACTGCAGCGGCCCGCCACGGTTGCTCCACAGCGCGCCCATCTGCGGCGTGCGCTGGTAGGGCGGGGCGATCTGCGTGTTCGGGTCGGTGTTCTGCAGGACCTGCCACTGCTGCAGGCGCGCGTAGAGGTGCTGCTCGACCTCGCCCAGACCGTCCACCTGCAGCAGGCGGCGCTGCTGGGCCTGGGCCGCGCTCGACAGCAGACGCGGCGTGAGCGACTCGGCGCCGCGCAGGCCGTCTTTCCAGTAGTTGTCGTCCGAGACCCGCAGCAGGTGCCAGTCGTAGCGCACGTCCTCGGGCAACTCGCCCTGCTGGGCCCAGCGGGCGGCCCAGCGGTCGCGTCCGGCGGTCAGGTCGCGGGGCAGCCAGAAGCCGTTGAGTTCGCCGCGCCAGTGCGGGCGCAGGTAGCGGAACTCGGACTCCAGCCCCGCGCCGCGCTTGGACAGCACCGTCGGCGTCAGCGTGGCGTCCAGGTCCGGCGCGATGTTCCAGTAGTAGGGCACCGACAGGCCGAAACCGGCGTTGCTCGACGTGGTGATCAGCGGCGGCAGCCAGCCCGACTTGCGCGCGTCCGTCACCGGAAAGCTCAGCACCGGTGCTGCCAGGATCGGCACGCCGTAGAAGCGCAGCACGGCGCCTTCCGCCAGGCCTTCGTTGGCGTCGAAATCGAGCCGGACGCGGCGGGTGGTCAGCACCCACGGCGTGGTTTTGCCGTCGACCAGCTCGCAGCTGCTGTAGGCGGCGCCGCGCACCACCAGCCGGTTCTTGCCGATGAAGTCGACCCGCTCGGCACGCCCACCGGCCTGGGTGCGGCCGAGGTAGAAGCGCGGCTCCAGGAAGTAACCCTCCTGGTGCTCGGTGTTCAGCGACAGCTCGCTGCCCTGGTAGCGGTCGTCGCCGCGGGCCAGCAGCACCTGGCCGGTCGCCTGCACCCGGTCCTCGCGCTGGCGGTATTCCATGTGCTCGGCCTGCAGGCTCAGCAGGCCACGCTGCAGCCGGGCACGGCCATCGGCGATCAGCGTCTCGCCGGTCTGGCCGCTGAGTCGGTCGGCTTCGAGGTGGATGCGGTCATCGGCCACGGCGCTGGCGTCGACCAGCGGCAGGCTCAGGCCCTGGGTGGCCCATTCGGGGGCGCTCATGCGGCAGGACTGCGCGGCAGCGGCCAGCGGCGTCAGCGCCGCGATCAGCGCCAGCACGCGCTGCGCGGTCCGGCGCAGGCGGCGGCGGGCGGCGGGGACGCAGAGGTCGGCAAGGACGAGGGTGTTCGGCACGGAAGGCGGTTCGGTCGCCCTGGGGCGCCTCGCTAGAATCGATCGATTATTTCATGCTCCGAGATGGCCCCCGTGACCCCTGCTGACGCTCCGACCTCCATCCACTGGCCCGACGACCAGCGCCGCGCCGCGTTCGACACCTGGCTGGCCACGCAGGCCGAGGCCCACGGGCTGCTTGCCGAGAGCCTGCGTCCGGCCAGCGCCGACGCGAGCTTCCGCCGCTATTTCCGCATCGACAGCGCCCGCGGCGAGGCGGCACGCATCGTCATGGACGCGCCGCCCGACCGCGAGGACAGCCGCCCCTTCGTGCAGGTCGCCGGCCTGCTGCGCCAGGGCGGGCTGAACGCGCCCGAGGTGCTGGCCTGGGACGAGGCGCAGGGTTTCCTGCTGCTGTCCGACCTCGGCGAGCGCACGCTGCTGGCCGAGCTGCAGGCGCAGGACTTCGGCACCGCCGCCGGCCTGAAGGTGGCCGATGCGCATTACCGCGGCGCGCTCGACACGCTGGTGCAACTTCAGCAGATCCCCGCCCAAGGCCAGGTGCCCGCCTACGACGCCGCGCTGCTGCGCCGCGAGCTGGACCTCTTCCCCGAGTGGTACATCGGCCGCCACCGCCAGTTCACCCTCGACAGCACGCAGCAGCAGGTGCTCGAAGAGGCGCTGCAGACCATCACCCGCGTCTGCGAGGCGCAGCCCTGCGTGCTGGTGCACCGCGATTTCCACAGCCGCAACCTGATGGTCGGCGCCGATCCGGCCACGCCGGGCGTGCTCGATTTCCAGGACGCGGTGTGGGGGCCGGTGACGTATGACGTGGTCTCGCTGCTGCGCGATGCCTACATCGAGTGGGACGAATCCATCCAGATCGACTGGGCCGTGCGCTACTGGGAGCGTGCCCGCAAGGCCGGGCTGCCGGTCGCCGACGACTTCGGCACCTTCTGGCGCGACTACGAATGGATGGGCCTGCAGCGCCACCTGAAAGTGCTGGGCATCTTCTCGCGGCTCTACCACCGCGACGGCAAGGACGGCTACCTGAAGGACCTCCCGCTCGTCTGGCGCAACGCCCACCACGTCGCCTCGCGCTACTCGGTGCTGCGGCCGCTGTCGCGGCTGCTGGAGGCGCTGGAGAACGTCGAGGTCAAGACGGGCTACACGTTCTGAACGGGGACGTCTCCGTGCGGAGCTTCCGGCGCGACCTGTCGCTGTCCGCGGTCGTCGCCGGCTTCGTGGCGATGCTGGTCGGCGTGACCAGCTCGCTCGTGGTCGTCTTCCAGGCCGCGCAGGCGCTGGGCGCGACACCGGCGCAGGTCACCTCGTGGATCTGGTCGATCTGTGTCGGCACTGGCCTGACCAGCATCGGCCTGAGTGTCTGGTACCGCCGCCCGGTGCTCACCGCCTGGGCGACGCCGGGGGCGGCGATGCTGGTGAGCGCGGCGGCGGGCGTGACGATGCCCGAGGCAATTGGCGGGTTCATCGTCAGCGCGCTGCTGATCACGCTGTCGGGCGTGACCGGCCTGTTCGCCCGCGTGATGGACCGCATTCCGCAGCCGTTGGCGGCCGGGCTGCTGGGTGGCGTGCTGGCGCGCTTCGCGCTGGATGCGTTCGGTGCGATGCCGGGCGATCCGGGGCTGGTCGGCGCGATGTTCCTGGCCTACCTGTTCGGCCGCCGCTTCTGGCCGCGCTACGCGGTGCCGGGCGTGCTGGCGGTGGGGCTGGGCGTGGCCTGGGCGCTGGGGCGGCTGCACCTGGACACGGTGGACTGGCGGCTCGGCGCACCCGTCTGGACCACGCCAGAGTTCACCTTGCGCGGCCTGTTCGGCGTGGCGTTGCCGCTGTTCGTCGTGACGATGGCGTCGCAGAACCTGCCCGGTGTCGCTGCCCAGCGTGCAGCCGGCTACGACACGCCCGTTTCCCCGGTCATCGCCACGACCGGTCTGGCCACACTGCTGCTGGCTCCCTTCGGCGGCTACGCGCTCAACCTCGCGGCGATCACGGCGTCCATCTGCATGAGTCGCGAGGCGCACGAAGACCCGGCGCGGCGCTGGCCCTCGGCGGTGATGGCGGGGGTCTTCTATCTGGGTGTCGGGCTGGCCGCGGGCGCCGTGGCCGGGCTGATCGGCGCGTTCCCGAAGGCGCTGGTGCTGGCGGTGGCCGGCTTTGCGCTGCTGGGCACGATCGGCGGCGGACTCGGCGTGGCGATGGCCGACCTGCGCTGGAGAGAGCCGGCGCTGGTGACCTTCCTCGTCACGCTCAGCGGGCTGTCGATGGCGGGGATCGGCTCGGCGTTCTGGGGCGTGGTGGCGGGCGCCGTCTGCGTGGCGATCACCACCCCGCGGCGCTGATCACCGCCCGCCGGTCCGGCGAAGCTCCCGCTGCAGGTAGAGGTACAGCCCCTCCACCTTCTCCCGCGCCCACGGCGTCTGCCGCAGGAACTTCAGGCTCGACCCGACACTCGGGTTGCTGGCGAAGCAGCGCGCCGGCACGCGCTCGTTCAGCCCGTCCCAGCCGTAGTGGTCGGCCAGCGTGGTGACGATGTGCTCCAGGGTCAGGCCGTGGAGCGGGTTGCGGGGCTGGGCGGGCGGTGCCGCTGGCGGTGCAGGGGTGGCTGGATCGTGCATCGCCGGGATTCTGCCTGTGCGCGCCGGCTTTACGAGACCAGTTGCCAGGTCCACAATCCGGTCTTGGGTGGCACAAGGCCACGGCGTACGCTGAACTCTGGAACCACGATGCCCTATCCGATCCTCTCCGACATGGCTGCGAGCATCTCCGAGCTGAAGGCCAATCCCATGAAGGTGGTGGCCAGCGGCGACGGTCGGGCCATCGCCATCCTCAACCGCAACGAGCCGGTGTTCTACTGTGTTCCCGCTGCCGCCTACGAGGCGCTGATGGCAGCGCTCGGCGATGTTGATCTAGCTGACCTCGTCAAATCGCGTGTGCGAGAGGATCCGGTTCCTGGATCCCTCGGTGACCTATGAGCTGCGATTCCGCTCGTCTGCGCTGAAAGAGTGGCGCTAGCTGGCGCGTCTTCGGGGGGAATGAGCGCCTCGCTATCATCCGCCCCCGCTTGCTCCATTCCGCGCTCCCCGCGCGACCCCCATGGCCGAAGCCCCTTCCACCCTCAACCCCGCCCAGCTCCAGGCCGTCTACCACCTGCACAGCCCTTGCCTCGTGCTGGCGGGCGCCGGCTCCGGCAAGACGCGGGTGATCACGCACAAGATCGCGCGGCTGCTGCAGGAGGGCATCGCGCCGTCGCAGATCGGCGCCATCACCTTCACCAACAAGGCGGCGCAGGAAATGCGCGAGCGGGCGCGGGCGCTGGTGGGGGCGCGGGCGTCGAAGGATCTGCTGATCGCCACGTTCCACAGTCTCGGCGTGCGCCTGCTGCGCGAGGACGGCGAGCGGCTCGGGCTGAAACCGAAGTTCTCGATCCTGGACGCGGACGACGTGCTGGGCGTGCTGCGCGATGCAGGCAGCACCACCGACGCCAAGCTCGCCCGCAGCTGGCAGTGGACCATCAGCCTGTGGAAGAACAACGGCCTCACGCCCGAGCAGGCCGAGGCCGCCGCCAAGGACGACGACGAACGCATCGCTGCCCGGGTGATGAAGCTCTACGAGGAGCGGCTGCTGGCGTATTCGGCGGTGGATTTCGACGACCTGATCAGCCTGCCGCTCAAGCTGCTGCAGACCGACGAGGAGACCCGCCTGAAGTGGCAGCGCAAGCTGCGCCATGTCCTCGTCGACGAATACCAGGACACCAACGCGACCCAGTACGACCTGCTCAAGGCGCTGGTCGGCCAGGACGGCATCTTCACCGCCGTGGGCGACGACGACCAGAGCATCTACGGCTGGCGCGGCGCGACGATCGAGAACCTCAAGCGCCTGCCGCTGGACTATCCGAACCTCAAGGTGATCCCGCTGGAGCAGAACTACCGCTCCACCAGCGCCATCCTGACCGCCGCGAACAACGTCATCGCGCTGAATCCCAAGATCTTCCAGAAAAAGCTGTGGAGCGACCTGGGCGAGGGCGAGCCGGTCAAGGTGGTCGAATCCGACCAGGAAGAACACGAGGCCGAGCGCGCCGTGACCCGGATCATGGCCATCCGCGCCAACACCACGGGCGAATACACCGGCATCACCGAGTGGAAGGACTTCGCCATCCTCTACCGCGCCAACCACCAGAGCCGCAAGCTCGAAGAGGCGCTGCGCAAGGCCCAGATTCCCTACAAGGTCTCGGGCGGGCAGAGCTTTTTCGACCGTGCCGAGATCAAGGACCTCTGCGGCTGGCTCCGGCTGCTGGTGAACCAGGACGACGATCCCGCCTTCCTGCGCGCCGTGACGACCCCGAAGCGCGGCATCGGCCACACGACGCTGGCGGCCTTGAGCGACTTTTCCGGCAAATGGCGCGTGAGCCTGTTCGAGGCGCTGTTCCAGGAGTCGCTCGGCACGGCGCTGAGCGGCAAGGCGATCGGGTCACTCCACGAGTTCGGCCGCTACGTGAACGACCTCGAATACCGCGCCCGCCACACCGTCGGCGCCGAGGCGGCCCGGCCGATGCTGATGGAGTGGCTCACCGACATCGGCTACGAGCAGCACCTGCTGGACAACGAGGAGAACCCCAAGGTCGCAGCCGCTCGCTGGTCCAACGTGATCGACTTCATCGACTGGGTGGCCAAGCGCTGCGGCGGCGAGATCGACAACGATGGCGGCATGACCGTGGAGACGCAGAAAAAGAGCGTGCTGGAGGTGGCGCAGTCGATCAGCGTGATCCTGAGCCTGGCCGAGCGTGGCGACCAGGACCAGAACATGGTCACCCTGTCCACGCTGCACGCCAGCAAGGGGCTGGAGTGGCCGCACGTCGTGCTGGTCGGCGTCAACGAAGGCACCTTGCCCTTCAAGCGCGACGAGGAAGACATGACCGCCGAGCGCCTGGAGGAAGAGCGCCGGTTGATGTACGTCGGCATCACCCGCGCCCGGCGCACGCTGCTGGTCAGCACGCTGCTGCGGCAGAAGCGCGGACGCGAGATCCGGCGCGCCTTCCCGAGCCGCTTCATCGGCGAGATGAAGCTGGACGAGCGGGTGGTCAAGGAGAACCCGCGGGACCGGATCGCGGCGCAGCGGGCGGCGTTCGCGGCGCGTGCGGCGCAGGCGGGCAAGCCGCCGGTCTGAGCGTGGGTGTCCCGGTCAGGCCAGGACCGGGGGCAGGCTGGGCAGGCTGCGGATGTCGGGGATTTCGGGGAAGGGGGTCATCCGTGCCGAGGGCGTGGACCCGGTGTCCATGACCAGCCGGTGCTGGATGCGCGCATGGCCCAGCAGCCGCCCCATCGTGGCGGCATCGAGCGGGTGCGACAGCAGGTGGCCCTGGAACTCGTCGCAGCCGTGGCGACGCAGGAAGTCGAGCTGGTCCTCGCGCTCGACCCCTTCCGCCACGACCCGCAGCCCGAGCGTGTGCCCCAGACCGATGACGGCAGCGGCCACCTTGGCACCATTGCCCTGCAGCGTGGCGAGGAAGACCCGGTCGATCTTCAGCTCGTCCAGCGGCAGCCGGCTCAGCCGAGCCAGCGAGGAGTAGCCGCTGCCGAAGTCGTCCACCGCGATGCGCACCCCCGCCGCCCGCAGCGCCTGCAGGCGCTGGCCGAGCCGCTCGACGTCGTGCATCAGGGCCGGCTCGGTCAGCTCCAGCGTGAGCGTGCCGCCGGGCAGGCCGTGCTCGACCAGCGTCCTGAGCACGCCGGAGACGAAGTCGGGCTGGGCGATCTCCAGCCGCGAGACGTTGACCGCGATGCGCGGCACGTCCAGCCCCTGGTCACGCCAGCGCCGGATCTGGTGGCAGGTGTTCTGCAGCACCCAGGTGCCGAGCCGCGTGATGAGCCCGGTGTCCTCGGCCAGCGCGATGAACTCGACCGGCTCGATCCGGCCAAGGTCGCGGTCGCGCCAGCGCAGCAGCGCCTCGGCGCCAGTGAGTGCGCCGGTGTGCAGATCGGCCTGCGGCTGGAAATGCAGCTCGAAGCCCGATTGCGCCAGCGCCCGGCGCAGCGCCCCTTCGAGCTGCAGCCGGCGCATCGCGCCGCGGCCCAGCGCCGAGCCGTAGACGACACAGCCGTTGCGGCCCTGGCGCCGTGCTTCATGCCGGGCGAGTGTGGCGTGCCGGATCAGCACCTCGGTCTGGTGGCCATCGTGCGGAAACACGGCCAGCCCCGCGTAGCCGCCGACGACGATGCGGTGGTCGCCCAGATCGACCGGGTCGTCGAGCCGCTGCAGGAGTTCGCAGGCCAGGGCCTCGGCGTCGGCGGACCGCGCCAGCGGCACGATGATCACGGCCAGCCCGTCGTCGCAGCGGGTCAGCTGGGCCCGCAGACGACCGGCGTGGCGGGCCTCGATGGCCACCAGCGCCACCTGCAGCCGGTGTTCGATCGCCTGCTGGAGCGGCGCACGCAGGCCGGCGCCGAGGGTCAGCACGACCTCGTCGAAACGCTCCAACCCCAGCAACACCAGGGCGCCGACCTGCGCGCTGGCGCTGGCCTGCTGCAGCACGCGGCTCAGCGGGGCGTGCAGCGTCGAGGCGATGTCCTCGGTGGCGGCCGGACCGGCGCGCAGCCGGCCCAGGTGGCCGACGACGCGGACCAGCTCGTCCGGATGGGCGCTGGCGCGGACCAGCGACACGGCGCCGGCATCGAGCGCCTGGTGGCGCAGCAGCGTGGTGTCGTCGCCGGGCCGGGGCGACAGCCAGGCGACCATGGGGGGGCCGGTGCCCGCGTCGGCGCTCGGATCGGGGGGGCGCTGGCTGTTCGCGCTGCGCGGCGGGCCGAACTCCCGGACCACGACATCGGCCGGAGCCTGGCCATGTTCCCCCGGCAGGACGGGCTGCAGTCCGCGGTCCAGCAGGGCGCCCGCCAGCATCGCCCGCCAGGGGCGGCTGACCTGCAGCAGCACCCGCGTCGGCGGGCACGCACGGCCGTGCACGGCATCCAGGACGGGCGGCGTGGCGCGGTACGCCGTCGGTCCGCTCGCGGAGGGCTGGGGGATGGAAACCATGCCACCTTATCGGAGTGGCGCGTGCGGGCTTGATCCCCCCGGGGCTTCCCGACGACGGGCCGCAGGCCGAGGGCCCTACAATCCAACGCTTTGTCTCATCTGACAACCCTGTCCTTCCCCGTCGAGGAGTTCGAACGTGTTCATTTCCAATGCCTACGCACAGACCGCAGGCGCCGCAGCCGGTGGCATGTCGTCCCTGACGCAGATGCTGCCGCTGGTGCTGATGTTCGTGGTGCTGTACTTCATCATGATCCGCCCCCAGATGAAGAAGCAGAAGGAGCACAAGGCCATGATCGACGCGCTCGGCAAGGGCGACGAAGTCGTCACCGGCGGTGGTCTGCTGGGCCGCATCACCAAGGTGGACGAGCAGTACGTGTCGGTCGAGATCGCCGGCAACGTCGTCGTGCAGCTCCAGCGCAGCGCGGTGGTCCAGGTCCTGCCCAAGGGCACGATCAAGTAACTCGCATCACCCTATAGAGAGCGCGCCTGTCCAAGGCCGGTCAGCACGATGAATCGCTATCCCTGGTGGAAGTACCTGATCCTCGGCATCGCCGTGGTGGTGGGCCTGCTGTATACCCTGCCCAACTTCTTCGGCGAGGCGCCGGCCGTGCAGGTCTCCAGCGCCCGGGCCACGGTCAAGATCGACGCGGGCATGGTTGCGCGTGTGGAACAGGCCGTCAAGACCGCCGGACTCCAGCCGGACTTCGTCCAGCTCGAAGGCCTGTCGGTGCGGGCCCGTCTGACCGACACCGACGCGCAGCTCAAGGCGCGTGATGCGATCGTCAAGGCGCTCAATCCCGATCCGGCCGACCCGTCGTACATCGTCGCGCTGAACCTGGTGTCGCGCTCGCCGCAGTGGCTGACCAGCCTGCACGCGCTGCCGATGTACCTGGGTCTGGACCTGCGCGGCGGCGTGCACTTCCTGATGCAGGTCGACATGGCCGCGGCGCTGACCAAGAAAACCGAGTCGCTGACCGGCGACGTGCGCACGCTGCTGCGCGACAAGTCGATCCGCCACAGCGGCATCAACCGCGCCGGTGACAGCATCGAGGTCCGCCTGCGCGACCGCGAGACGCTCGACAAGGCGCGCCTGGCGCTGACCGACGCCCAGGCCGACGTGGTCTGGACCGAAGGCGCCGACCCGGCCGAACTCAAGCTGACCGGCCGCATCAAGCCCGAGGCGGTGCGCAACGTCGGCCAGCAGGCGCTGACGCAGAACATCAACACCCTGCACAACCGGATCAACGAACTCGGCGTGTCCGAGCCGGTGATCCAGCAGCAGGGCACCGACCGCGTGGTCGTGCAGCTGCCCGGCGTGCAGGACGTGGCCAAGGCCAAGGACATCATCGGCCGCACGGCGACGCTCGAAGTGCGCATGGTCGACGACAGCGCCGAGGCGCAGGCCGCGCTGACCGGTGGCGGCCCCGTGCCCTTCGGCACCGAGAAGTTCCTGGAGCGTGGCGGCGTGCCCATCATCGTCAAGCGCCAGGTGGTGCTGACGGGCGAGAACCTGACCGACGCGCAGGCCGGCTTCGACGACACCCAGCAGCCTGCCGTCCACCTGACGCTCGACGCCCGCGGCTCGCGCATCTTCCGCGACGTCACGCGCGAGAGCATCGGCAAGCGCATGGCCATCCTGCTGTTCGAGAAGGGCAAGGGCGAGGTCGTGACCGCGCCGGTGATCCGCTCGGAAATCGGCGGTGGCCGCGTGCAGATCTCGGGTTCGATGACGCCGATGGAGTCGGCCGACACCGCGCTGCTGCTGCGCGCCGGCTCGCTGGCCGCGCCGATGGAGATCATCGAGGAGCGCCTGATCGGCCCCAGCCTGGGCGCCGAGAACATTGCCAAGGGCTTCGACAGCGTGCTGTACGGCTTCGTCGCCATCGCCATCTTCATGTGCGCCTACTACATGCTCTTCGGCGTGTTCTCGACGCTGTCGCTGGCCGTGAACCTGCTGCTGCTGGTGGCGATCCTGTCGATGATGCAGGCCACCCTGACGCTGCCGGGCATCGCCGCCATCGCGCTGGTGCTGGGCATGGCGATCGACGCCAACGTGCTGATCAACGAGCGTGTGCGCGATGAACTGCGCAACGGCGCTTCGCCGCAGATGGCGATCAACCTCGGCTACGAGCGTGCGTTCGCGACGATCCTGGACTCGAACGTGACCACGCTGATCGCGGGCATGGCGCTGCTGGCCTTCGGCTCCGGCCCGGTGCGCGGCTTCGCGGTGGTGCACTGCCTGGGCATCATGACCTCGATGTTCTCGGCCGTGTTCTTCTCGCGCGGGCTGGTGAACTTCTGGTACGGCAGCAAGAAGAAGCTGCAGGGGGTCTCGATCGGGCAGATCTGGAAACCGGCCGCCCAGCCGGGGTCCGCGCCGACCTCGACCACCGTCACCACCCCCAAGGCCTGACAGGAGCCCGCCATGGAATTCTTCCGTATCCGGCGCGACATCCCGTTCATGCGGCATGCGCTGGTCTTCAATGCCATTTCCTTCCTGACCTTCGCGCTGGCGGTGTTCTTCCTGTTCACCCGCGGGCTGCACCTGTCGATCGAGTTCACGGGCGGCACGGTCATCGAGACCGAATACGCCCAGAGCGCCGACATCGCCAAGGTGCGCGCGACCGTCGAAGCCATGAACTTCGGCGAAGTGCAGGTGCAGAAATTCGGCACCTCGCGCGACGTGCTGATCCGCCTGCCGCTGCGCGGTGACGTGAAGCAGTCCGAGGTGGTGGGCCGCGTCTACGCGCAGCTCTGCGCGGCCGAAGGCGGCCTGCTCAAGCCGGTGCAGACGACGACCCCCAAGGGCGAGACGATCAGCCGCCAGGCCTGCGAGGCCGGCTCCGGCGCCACCGCGACCGAGCCGCTCAAGCTCTCGCGCAGCGAATTTGTCGGCCCGCAGGTCGGCAAGGAACTCGCCGAGGACGGCCTGAAGGCGCTGGCCTTCGTGGTCGCCGGCATCATGATCTATCTGGCGATCCGCTTCGAATGGAAGTTCGCGGTCGCCGCGATCATCGCCAACCTGCACGACGTCATCATCATCCTGGGCTTCTTCGCCTTCTTCCAGTGGGAGTTCTCGCTCTCGGTGCTGGCGGCGGTGCTGGCGGTACTGGGCTACTCGGTGAACGAGTCGGTGGTGATCTTCGACCGGATCCGCGAGGCCTTCCGCAAGTTCCGCAAGATGACGACGCCCGAGGTCATCGACCACGCGATCACGTCGACCATGAGCCGCACGATCATCACGCACGGCTCGACGCAGATGATGGTGCTGTCGATGCTGCTGTTCGGTGGCCCGACGCTGCACTACTTCGCGCTCGCGCTGACGATCGGCATCCTGTTCGGCATCTATTCGTCGGTGTTCGTGGCGGCGGCGATCGCGATGTGGCTGGGCGTCAAGCGGGAAGATCTGGTCAGCAGCGCCCGCAAGGACCAGGATCCGAACGATCCGAATTCCGGCGCGGTGGTCTGACGACCGTCCACGTTCGGCTCGTGTAGAGTAGGCGGTTCTTTCATCTTCTGATCCGTTCGCACGGACTCCGGCTCGACACCCATGGCCTCCGCTGCTGCTCCGTCTTCGGTACTTGCTGCGCAGGCTCGCCGCCTCTACTGCGACCAGGTGTCCCGCAGCCTGACCCGTGCGATGCGTGCGGTCATCGACCGGCTGCGCGAGCAGTGCACCCAGGTCGGACCGCCCGACCTCATGCTCAAGCGGCGTGATCTGCTGGTCGATCTGCCGCGTCAGGCCGGCAGCTGGCAGCAGCTCTTCATCGCGCAGCTGGCCACCGTGCTGGCCGGTCGCCCGAGTCCCGCGCACGGTTCCCAGCCGACGGCCACCAAGGCGGGCGATCTGGCGCTGGTCGATGATTCGACGATCGATCTGGAGATCCTGGTGTCGCGCATGGCCCTGGCCATGATGGACAAGGCGAGCTGGGAGTTCTCCGACCTGCGCTACCGCATGTCGGCGCTGGACCGCCGCGACGAGATGGACCCGCAGGACATCCTCCGTCCGCACGCGCTGGCCCGCGCCGCCGTGGACAGCTGGCGCACCGCCGGGCTGTCCGTCGAGCATTGGCGTCTGGTGCAGCCGCTGCTGCACGAGGAGTTTGCCGGGCTCGTCCATGAGGCCTACCACGAGACCAACCGCTGGCTGATCGGCCAGGGGGTGTGTCCGGAGGTCAACCTGCGCCAGTTCATCCGCCGCAGCCGGGACGCCGGACCTCCGCCTGCTGCGCCGGTCGCGGGTGGCGGTGGCGGCTCCGGTGCGAGCGGCAGTTCGGCCACGGCGGCGGGCACGCGCGCGCCCACCGGTGGAAGTGGTGGCAGTGGCAGTGGCAGTGGCAGTGGCGGCAGTGGTAGTACGCCTTCCGCCGCGGGCTCGCCGGCCGCAGCGTCCGGCGAGCGCTTCCCGTCGCCGCCGAGCCTGCAGGGCCGCACCGGGGCAGCCTCCGGCGCCGGCGGCTACCAGGGCATGACGCCCGAGAACGCGCACCAGTACGCCCCCACCGTGATGGCCGGACTGGGCAAATCCGCCGCGGACAACTCGGGTGCCTGGCGCTCGGGACGAGGCGCCTCTGACGCCGCCGGTGGCGGGGACGCCGGCCCGACCGGCCGCGGCGACGTGCAGGAAGAGACCCGCATGATGACGCGCTCGCCCGGACTGCTGCGCAGCATCGAGCAGGCCGAAGCCGTGCTCGGGCGCCTGAACCGGCTGGTGTCGCGGCAGGTGCCCGACTTCTACAGCTCGACCATCGCCCAGCCGCACCCGCCCGCCTCGCCGGGACTGCGCGCGGCGATCAACGAGGTGCAGGCCGCCGTGCAGCACCGCTTCGATCCGAGGCCGGATGCCCATGGCCATGTGCCGGTGCTGTCGCAGTCGGCGGCGGTCAGCACGCCGGGGCTGCTGCAGGAACTGCAGGCGCGCAAGGCCGCCCTCAAGCAGGCGGCCACCACGCCGGTCGAACGCGCCACCATCGAGGTGGTCGCCCTGATGTTCCAGAGCCTGCTGACCGAAGAGCGCATCCCGGCCGCCGTGCGGGTGTGGTTCGCGCGGCTGCAGATGCCGGTGCTGCGCGTGGCCATCGCCGAGCCGGACTTCTTTGCCACCATCGATCACCCGGCGCGCAAGCTGATCGACCGCATGGGCGCCTGCGTGATGGGCTTCGAAGCGGGCAGCGCGGGTGTGAGCGAGCCGATGGAGCGCGAGATCAAGCGGGTCGTGCAGGTGGTCGAGGCCTATCCCGACACCGGCCGGCGCGTGTTCCAGACCGTGCTGACCGAGTTCGAGCGCTTCCTGGAGGACTACTTCAAGTCCGCGCACCTGGCGGCGAGCAAGGGCGTGTCGCTGGCCCAGCAGATCGAGCAGCGCGAGACGCTGGCGATCCAGTACACGATCGAGCTGCGCAAGATGCTCAACGAGGTGCCGGTCCACGACGGGGTGCGCGAGTTCCTGTTCCACGTCTGGGCCGACGTGCTGGCGACGACCGCCGTCAAGGCGGGGCAGGCCAGCGAGCCGACCAAGGCGATGCGCAAGGCCGCCGCCGACCTGATCTGGCTGGCGAGCGCCAAGGTGTCGCGCGAGGAACGCTCCGAGGCGATCCGCCGGCTCTCGCCGCTGCTGAAGAAGCTGCGCGAGGGCATGGTGTCGGCCGGCGTGCCGGTGCCGCGGCAGGACGAGTACATCCAGGCGCTGAACAATGCCCTGCAGGCGGCGTTCTCGGCCCGCACCGCCGCCATCCCGACCGAGCGCCTCAACGAGCTGATGATGCAGCTGGAGACGCTGGAGGACATGCTGCCGGACGTGGACCACATCGAGATCGACGAGTCGATGGTGCGGGATCTCTCCGGCCACGAGACCAAGGATCTGGAAGTGGTCGCCGAGGGTGGCTCCATGCCCACGCCGGCGATGGTCGCCTGGTGCGGCAACCTGAGCGTGGGCAGCTGGTTCCGTCTGGACTACCGCGACACGGTTGCCAACGTCCAGCTCGCCTGGCAAGGCTCGCGCAAGCAGTTCAACCTGTTCGTGTCCCCGCAGGGGCGCGGCATCCTGTTCCAGAAACACCGCCTGGCGGCCTTCCTGCAAGCGGGACTGCTGGTGCCGGTGGAAGAGGAATCGCTGACCGTGCGCGCCACGCGCGACGCGCTGGCCAAGCTCGACGCCGATCCGGGGCGCCTGCTGCACTGATCCTTGGCTGGATCAGTGGCCCAAGGGCTCAGTGGATCAGCCGGTCCTCGGCGTCGACGAACAGTTCGTCGAGGATCAGCGCATCGGGCTCTTCGCCGATGCTCCAGAACACCATCAGCACGATGATCTTCAGGTCTTCCAGCGCGAGTTCGCCGGTCGTGGCCATGGCGCGGTCGACGGCGATTTCCCGCATCGGCGCCGGCAGCACGCCCGCGGATTCGAGAAAACTCAGGAAGGCGATCGACGCGGTGCCGAGGTGGTCCTGCTCGGCCGGGGTGTAGACGCGCAGGGACAGCGGGCTCTGGGCCTTGGCCTCGGATTCGGCCACGGTGGTCAGCCCGTCGAGCCAGCTCAGCGCGTCCTCGATCTCGTCGCTCTCGAAGCCCACCGAGGTGAGCTTGCGCGAAAGCTGGGCGTGCTCCGGACAGGCATCGGGTCGCCAATAGTTTTCGTAAAGATAAACGAGCACGTCGAACATGAATCCACTATACCTGAGCGGATCCTGAATGGCTGGCGCCCACCGGGCTGCTGCCGGTGGCCGGCGTGCATGGAGTCACGCGCAGGCCTGACGCCGAAACAGCGGGCCCGGGAGACGCACCACATGGCCGTCCAGCTCCAGTTCCAGCAGGCGGTGGTTCAGCGCTGACGTGGGCAGGCCGGTGCGGGCCTGCAGGGCATCCAGCGTGACCGGTGTCCAGCCCATCGCCTCCAGCAGCGGATCTTCCGGCGTGGTGTCCAGAGGCCGTTGAACGGCGGCCATGGGGGAGGCCACCGGGGTCTTGCTTGCGATGACGGGTGCGCTGGTACCCCAGTGCAGTTCGTCCAGGATGTCCTGCGTCGTCTCGACCAGCTTCGCGCCGCTCTTGATGAGCTGGTGGCAGCCCTTGACCTGCGGACTGTGGATCGAGCCGGGGATGGCGAACACCTCGCGGTTCGACTCCATCGCCAGCCGCGCGGTGATGAGCGAGCCGGACTGCAGCGCCGCCTCGACGACCAGCGTGCCGCGTCCCAGCCCGGCGATCAGGCGGTTGCGCTGCGGAAAATGGGGTGCCAGTGGCGGTGTGCCGAGCACGTGTTCGGACACGATCAGCCCTTCCGTGGCGATGCGCCCGGCCAGCGCGTGGTGCTGGCGCGGATAGACCCGGTCCAGCCCGGTGCCGACGATGGCGATCGTGCCGGACGGTCCGCTCAGCGCCCCCTCGTGCGCCGCGCCGTCGATGCCCTGCGCCAGCCCCGACACGATCACCATGCCGGCCTGGCTCAGTGCGGCGGCGAATTGGTAGGCGTTGTCGGCCCCTTGCGGCGTCGGATGGCGGCTGCCCACGACGGCCAGCGCGCCGATGCCCAGCAGCTCCAGCCGACCCCGGGCGTGCAGCAGCAGCGGCGGATCGGCCAGTTCCATCCAGGCGGCGGGGTACTGTGGATCCCCGAGCAACAGTAGGTGGCAGCCGGGTTGCTGCAGCCACTGTGCCGTGCGCGCCACCAGGGCGTCGTGGCCTTCGGGTGTCTGGGCCAGCGCCTCGCTGACCTTGTGGCCGTCGAGCACCTCGCGCCACGCCGCCGGCGAGGCCTCGAAGATCTCCCGCGGCCCGCCAAACGCCAGCAGCAGCCGGCGTGCGCGCTGGCGGCCGATGCCCGGGGTTTCGAGCAGGCGCAGCCAGGCGGCGAGTTCGTCGTCCGCCACCGTCACGGGGGCGTGAAGCGGTCGCCGGGACGCACGGCGGTTTCGGCGCTGAGGATCAGCGCGTACGACACCCGGTCGAAGACCCGGAAGACAAAGAGCTGGCCATGGGCCTCGTCGGGCAGTTTCAGGGTGGCCTTCAGGGGGTCGGACTTGTCCGCGACCCGCTCGCCGGTGCGCAGCACGGCCAGCACATGGCCGCGCTCCACGCCGTCGCGCTCGCCGCGGTTGATGGCCACGATCTGGTTCTGGCCGGCGGAGAGGCCGTCGCCGTAGATCGAGATGATCTGGCCTGCGATCGGCTTGGCCGGCGCGTGCGGCACGTAATTGCGGTAATCACGGACGGGGGCCTGCGCGATGCGGTCGCCGATGCTGGCCTCCTGGCGCAGGGAACTCAGCGTGAAGGTGGCCGGCACGACCTCGGTGGCGCCCTGGGCGTCGGTCCGGGTTTCGCCGGCGCGCACGTATTCGGCATTGCCGACGAACGCGGCCTCGTAGCCCAGGATCTCGCCGCCCGATGGGTCGCGCAGCGGGCGTGCCTCGCGGAAGACGCGCCAGTCGCGGATGGCGGGCATCTCGCCGCGCACGTAGGCGGTGTCGCCGCGGCTGAGCAGCACGCGGCCTTCGCGGCCGGCGACGATGCGCGGCGCACGGGCCAGCGTGTCGCTGTCGAGCACCACGGCGTCGTTCAGGAACGGCTCGATCAGGTGCAGCGGGATCGAGGCGATCGGCCCCAGGTCCCCGTCCCCCGCCCGCACGCGCGGCGAGAGCTTGACCGTGCCGCCGCTGCCGCCGCCGAACACCAGCCGTGCCCGCCCGCCGCTCTTGACCAGCGTCAGCAGCTGGCCGGGGTAGATCAGGTGGGGATTGCGGATGTCCTGCAGGTTCATGCCCCACAGCTCGGGCCAGCGCCACGGGCTGCGCAGGAACAGCTTCGAGATGTCCCACAGGGTGTCGCCGCGCTTGACGGTGTAGCTGTCGGGCGCGTTCGGTGCCAGCTCCGACAAGGGCACACCGATTTCGGCGACTTTCTGCGCCGTGCCACGCTGGGCGCCGGTGATTGGATAATCGGGGAATGCATGGGCCGACGAGATGGACAGGCCGAGCATGGCGAGGGTCAGGAGGCTTGCCGCCCTGGCGCTTGCGCGCTGGACGGTAGCAAGCTTGCCGTGGGACAGGATCATGGAGCGCGTCTCCGTGCGCCGACCGGTCAGGCCCGCGCGAAACTCTTCAATCAATCTCATAAATTCTGCCCCTAAACCCTTGATGCTGCAATGAAATCGGCCGTGGCGCCTGACACGGATGGTGCGCCCGCCGGCCGATGACCTTGTTCCCGAATCACAACTTTCACGCAGTGGCACCGCCCTGTGCCGACCCTCGCCATGAGCCTGCTGACCATACTTCGCTATCCCGACCCCCGCCTGAACAAGGTCGCCAAGCCTGTCGCGACCGTCGATGACCGCCTGCGCCGGCTGATCGACGACATGTTCGAGACGATGTACAAGTCCCGCGGCATCGGTCTGGCCGCCACGCAGGTCGATGTGCATGAGCGGCTCATTGTGATCGACGCCTCGGAGGACAAGTCCGACCAGCTCGTATTGATCAATCCCGTCATCATCGCGCACAGTGAGGAACGTGTGGTCAGCGACGAGGGCTGTCTGTCGGTTCCGACCATCTATGACAAGGTCGAGCGCTACGCCACCGTGGCGGTGCGGGCCACGAACCGGGACGGCCAAACCTACGAATTCGAGGCCGAAGGGCTGCTGGCCATCTGCGTGCAGCACGAGATGGACCACCTCGTGGGCAAGGTCTTCGTCGAATACCTCTCGCCGCTGAAGCGCAACCGCATCCGCAGCAAGATGGTCAAGCGCCTGCGCGAAGACGAGGACGAGGCATGACGGGCGCGGCGCTGCGCGTCGGTTTTGCGGGCACGCCCGAGTTCGCCGCCGAGGCGCTGGCGGCGATCCTGGCGGCCGGCCACGTCGTGCCGCTGGTGCTGACGCAGCCCGACCGCCCCGCCGGCCGCGGCATGAAGCTGCAGCCCTCGGCGGTGAAGCAGTGCGCGCTGCAGCACGGCCTGCCGGTCGCGCAGCCGACCAGCCTGAAGCTCGACGGCCGTACCCCGGACGAGGCCGCCGCCGCCCGTGAAGCGCTGCAGGCCGCCCAGCTCGACGTGCTGGTGGTCGCCGCCTACGGGCTGATCCTGCCGCAGTGGGTGCTCGACCTGCCGCGGCTGGGCTGTCTGAACATCCACGGCTCGCTGCTGCCGCGCTGGCGCGGCGCGGCGCCGATCCACCGCGCCATCGAGGCCGGCGATGCCGAGACCGGCATCACCATCATGCAGATGGACGCCGGCTTGGACACCGGCGACATGCTGCTGGTCGCGCCCGAGCCGATCCGCCCGGACGACACCACCGCCGCGCTGCACGACCGGCTCGCCACGCTGGGCGGCCGGCTGATCGTCGAGGCGCTGGCTCTGGCCGCCCGCGGGAGCCTGCACGCCACGCCGCAGCCCGCCGAAGGCGTCACCTACGCCCACAAGATCGACAAGCGCGAAGCGGCGCTCGACTGGACGCTGCCCGCCGAGGTACTGGCGCGGCGCATCCGGGCCTTCGATCCCTTTCCCGGCGCGAGTTTCAGCCGCGGCGGCGAGGTGGTGAAGGTCTGGCAGGCGCGTGCCGTGGACGGGCAGGGCGCGCCGGGCAGCGTGCTGGCGGTGGACGGGGAGGGCGCCGGCATCGTCGTGGCCTGTGGCGCGGGCGCACTCGCGCTGACCAGCCTGCAGCGGCCCGGCGGACGGCGCCAGCCGGTGCGTGAATTCCTGCGGGGCTGTGCCATCGGCCCCGGCGAGCAGCTCGGCTGAGGGACTGCGCGGCTCAAGTCGCGCGGCGGGACGACGATAGCGCTGGGGACCACACCCCGAGTTCAGCCATGCGCCATCCCGTCCCTGCCATCGCCTTCGCCCTGATCGCCGCCGGCTTGCTGGCGGGTTGCGACCAGCTCGGCATCGAATCCGCCAGCGCCACCCTGGCCCGCACCGAGGCCGACGCCAAGGCCGTGGGCAGTGCCTGCCGCCACGCCATGCGCGCCATCGAGGATTGCTACACCCTCAATCCCAAGGCGGAAAAGGCGGCGGTCTACACCGGCTGGCGCGAGATGGACGAGTACATGCGCGAGAACAAGCTCGAAGGCGTCGCGCCCAGCGAGCCGCGGCCGGCCGCTCCTGGCGCCAAACCCAAGGCGGCCAAGGACGATGCGCCGGACGAAGAGATCATCGACGACGGCAAGAAACCGCAGAAAGCCGGCGCCAGCCACGCCGCCAAGCCGACGCACTGACGACCCCGCGGCCGATCCGGTCGCCGCCAGTGTGAAAATGCGGGGATGCACCCCCCAGGCGATCCACCAGCCCCTGTGACCCTGCGCCAGCGCTGGCAGGCGCTGCGCCAGCATCCCGAGGCCGCGCGCGGCGTGCGCGACATGCTGCCGATGGTGCCCGGCATGGCCGCCTGGGGCCTCGTCACCGGCGTGGCGATGGTCAAGAGCGGGCTCGACCCCTGGCTCGCACTGCTGATGTCGCTGACGGTGTTCGCCGGCTCCTCGCAACTGGCCTCGCTGCCGCTGATCGCCGCTGGTGCTCCCATCTGGGTCGTGCTGCTGACCGCCTGCATCGTCAACCTGCGCTTCATCATCTACAGCGCGCAGTGGCGCTGGTACTTCGGCCACCTGCCGCGTGGCCAGCGCGTGGCCCTGAGCTACCTCGCCGCCGACATCAACTACGCCCTCTTCATCAAGGCCTGGCCCGAGCCGGAGCCGCGCCCCGGCCAGGTCGAATACTTCGTCAGCGGCGCCGTGGTGGTCTGGATCGGCTGGCAGATCCCGTCGATCGTGGGCATCGTGCTCGCGGACGTGATCCCGCCCGCATGGGGCCTCGGCTTCGCGGGCACGCTGGCGCTGATCGGGCTGACCTGCTCGCTGCTGGTGGACCGGGCGACCTGGATCTGCGCTGCCGTGGCGGCCCTCGCGGCGGTGGCGGCGTATGCCTTGCCGTACAAGCTGCACATCGTCGTCGCGGTGGCCGCAGCCGTGGCGGCAGGCTTGCTGATGGAGCGGCCCGGCGGTGGCGGCGGGCGGCTGGCCGCGGTGCTGCGGAGGCCCGCGCCATGAACACCTGGGAAGCCGCGCTCACCATCGTCGGGCTGGCGGTGGTCACCGTGCTGACGCGCAGCCTGCTGATGCTGCCGCGCGAGGAGGTGCCGATTCCCGCCTGGGCCAAGCGGGCGCTGAAGTACGCGCCGCTGGCCGCGCTGGTCGCCATCATCGTGCCCGAGGTGCTGCTGACGCGTGGCGCGCTGATCGCCACGCTGGCGGATGCGCGGCTGATCGGCGCGGCGGTCGGGCTGGCCTATTACTTCTGGAAGCGCGGCATCCTCGGCACCATCGTCGTCGGCATGGCCGTCTTCCTGCCGCTGCGCATCGGCCTGGGCTGGTAGCGCCGACGCGTTCTGATTTCCCTTCGTTTCCCGTTCTCTTTTTTCTTTCACATCAAGGAGTTATCCACATGAATGTCCTCCGCCTCCAAGACCTGATCGCCGCCGGCAAGATCGCCGGCCAGCGCGTGTTCATCCGCGCCGACCTGAACGTGCCGCAGGATGACGCCGGCCACATCACCGAAGACACCCGCATCCGCGCCTCGATCCCCTGCATCGAGATGGCGCTGAACGCGGGTGCGGCCGTGATGGTCACCAGCCACCTGGGCCGCCCGACCGAGGGCGAGTTCAAGCCCGCCGACTCGCTGGCGCCGGTCGCCAAGCGCATGGGCGAGCTGATGGGCCGCGAGATCCCGGTCGTCGCCAACTGGGTGGACGGCGTGGACGTGGCGCCGGGCCAGCTCGTGATGCTGGAAAACTGCCGCCTGAACAAGGGCGAGAAGAAGAACAACGCCGAGCTGGCGCAGAAGATGGCCGCGCTGTGCGACGTGTTCGTGCACGACGCCTTCGGCACCGCCCACCGCGCCGAAGCCTCGACCTACGGCATCGCCCAGTACGCCAAGATCGCCTGCGCCGGCCCGCTGCTGGCGGCCGAGATCGACGCGATCAGCAAGGCCCTGGCCAACCCGAAGCGCCCGCTGGTGGCGATCGTCGCCGGCTCGAAGGTCTCGACCAAGCTGACCATCCTCAAGGCGCTGTCGGCCAACGTGGACGGCCTGATCGTCGGTGGCGGCATCGCCAACACCTTCATGCTGGCGGCCGGTCTGAAGATCGGCAAGTCGCTGGCCGAGCCGGATCTGGTCGCCGAAGCGGTGGCCGTGATCGAGGCGATGAAGGCCCGCGGCGCGGCGGTGCCGATCCCCGTGGACGTGGTCTGCGCCAAGACCTTCTCGCCGACCGCGGAAGCGACCGTCAAGGCCGCCACCGACGTCGCCGACGACGACCTGATCCTCGACATCGGCCCGCAGACCGCCGCCATCCTGGCCGCGCAGCTCAAGGCCGCCGGCACCATTGTGTGGAACGGCCCGGTCGGCGTGTTCGAGTTCGAAGCCTTCTCGCATGGCACGGAAACGGTCGCCCGCGCGGTGGCCGAGAGCGCGGCGTTCTCGATCGCGGGCGGTGGCGACACGCTGGCGGCGATTGCCAAGTACGGGATCGAGGGTGACGTGGGCTATATCTCCACCGGCGGCGGGGCGTTCCTCGAAGTGCTGGAGGGGAAGACGTTGCCGGCGTTCGAGATTCTGGCGAAGCGGGCGGCGGGCTGATCACGTCCCGGACTCGATCTATCCAGGCCGCCTTCGGGCGGCCTTTTTATTGATACTGCGGCTGCGTGAGCTTGCCTGACAATTCGCCTCTATTTGAAAAATACGCGCATGAAAGCGCGTTTTCTGGGAGGGAAGAAAGGATGTCGCTCGCTGGGCCTCAAGAGAGCCGTGTCGCGGTATTGGTCGATTGTGACAACACCGCCCCGGAGGTGCTGGAGCACGCGTTGCGCGTGGTCGCCCAGTTCGGTCGTGTCGTGTTGCGCCGTGGATATGGCAATCACAGCACATTGGCCAACAAGTGGCAGGAAGCGCTGGTGCGTCTGGCGTTCACACCTTGCCTGCAATTTCAGTACGCCGCTGGCAAGAACACTTCGGACATCGCCTTGGCGCTGGATGCGCTGGAGGCGATGTTTGACGATCGGGCGGACACCTTCTGTCTGGTCACCAGCGATTCGGACTTTGCGTATCTGTGCCGCAAGCTGCGCGAGCGTGGCGCGCAAGTGGTGATCGTTGGCGAGGACAAGACGCCGGCGGCCTTGCGCAATGCCAGTGACCAGTTCTTCGAGTGGGTTCGGCCCGTTGTGGTGAGCCCGTCTAACGGCGCCGGTGAGGGTGCCGCAGCACGGGTGCTGGTGGACAACAAGTTGGATGCACTGAAGGCCGATCCGCCGAAGCCCTTGCCCAAACGGAGGCCGAGGTTCGTTGTCGAGGCCGTCGAGTTGCTGGCTGCGAATACCTCTGATGGCAAGGTGCATCCGGGCGGTCTGGGCCAGTACCTGAAGCGCACCGATCCGTCCTTCTCACCGAAGATCTACGGCCATTCCGGCCTGCTCGACATGCTGCGCACCTATGACCTGCTCACGCTCCAGCAGGAGCCCGGTGGGCACTGGACCGTGCGACTGCGGCCCAAGGCGGATGGGGGCGAAGTCTGACCGGCCGCCTATGCCAGAAGGATCAGGCTGCCAAGCTCAGCGGATAGCTCAACTCGAAGACCCGCGCACCGCTCAGTTCCAGCCCGTTCGGCCAGCAGGCAGCGCCCGCTTCGACGAAGCAGCGCCGGAAATAGTCGGCTTGGCGCAGGGGGTCAAGCAGCGGACCTTGGCGCGTGGACAGATAGGCGGCCCAGTCGAAACGTCCTCGCGCACCGTTCGAGAAGGTCAGGACCAGTTGGAAGTCTTCTTCTGAATGTTCGAGGGTCAGCACCTTGATCACGAGGGACTCCTGGTTTCGAGCGATTGAATGGGGCGTCTCCGTCCCGTCATGTCCATGAACGCGGGTAGCCATGCACAAGGATGGCGGTGTTTGACTGGCGTGGGTCCTCGCATTCGCGAGGATGACGACCTGCTGATGTAGGGTCAATTCAGTCCATCCAGATTTCGGGACGCGTGTTGCGGTCCTGAGTCAGGCAAACTTGCCGACGATGTCTGAACTGTCCAGGAGCTTGCGATGACCGTTCCCGCGCTGACCCATTTTTCGAGCGGTGATCTGGCGCCGATCTGCCAGCGCCATGGCATCCACCGGCTGTCCGTGTTCGGCTCGCGGATGAAGGGCACGGCCCGCCCCGACAGCGATCTGGATCTGTTGGTCGAGTTCGAGCCGGGGAGGGTGCCCGGCCTGATCGGCCTGAGCGGGATCGAGATCGAGCTGACCGAGGCGCTGGGCGTCAAGGTCGATCTGCGCACCGCGCAGGAGCTGAGTCCCTACTTCCGCGAAGAAGTCCTTCGACAGGCACAGGTGGCCTATGTCGCCTGAGGACCGCAATCGCCTTCGTCACATGATTGACGCGGCCCGCACGGCCCGTGGGTTTCTGGCTGGTCGGCAACGCACCGATCTGGATACGGACGAGATGCTGCGGTTCGCGGTCGTCCGGGCGGTCGAGATCATCGGAGAGGCTGCATCGCGCGTCTCCCCGCCCGGGCGCGCCGCCGTACCGGGGGTGCCTTGGCCTGCCATCGTCAGCATGCGCAACCGGATGGTGCATGCGTATTTCGACATCGACCATGACGTCGTCTGGCGGACGGTCCAGGTGGAGCTGGCGCCACTGATGTCCACCTTGCAAGCTGCGTTGGACACACCCAGCGAGCCGACGCGATCAGACTGATTGATCAAAAGGCTTCGCAGAAGCCCCCGTTTGTTCAGCGATCTCTCAGCCCGCCCCTGCGCCCGCATCCCTGAGAATCGGGCGCAATGAAAGACAAGTGGACCGTGCACGACTTCGACCAGGCGCCCGAGCGTTCGCCGCGCTCGCCTAGGCGTCGGCCCCCACCGCAGATCCAGCGCACGCCGCGTGAGCGCAAGTCCTTCAATGGCGCGCTGGTGGTCTCCGGGCTGCTCCATGTGCTGCTGCTGAGCCAGCTGGTCGGCGGCGATGGGCAGGGGCTGCCGGGCTTCGTGCTGCCCTGGCAGGAACGGCGGATCGCGGTGCCCGATGTGCAGGTGGTGCTGACGCCGTTGCCGGCGACTCCGCTCGTCGCGCCCGCAGACCCGGCGAGCGCCGTGCCGGTGCAGCAGGCGTCGATCCGGTCCGCGCCGGTGCGCTTGCCAGCGCCGACACCCCGAGCTGCGCCGCCCGCGCCACGCCCGCAGGCGCCTGCGGTGGCCGAGGCGCCCAAGCCTGCGCCTGTCGCGCCCCCGAAGGCGCCGGCAGAAGTCGCCCCCCAGGCCGTGGCCGATGCCACCCCGGTGAACGCGGCGCCCCCGCGTCCCGCTGTCCCCGATCGCGCGCCGCCGCCTCCACCGCCAAGCCCGGCGCCGGCCGTCCTCACCGCCGCGCCGTCCGAGGTGCCCGCGCCGGTCGTGCCGGTGGCGCCCGAGACACCGACTCTGGCCAACGCGGTCGAACCCAGCGCGTCGAGCCCTGATCCGGCGGCCTTGGCCGCGCGCGAGGCCGCGCTGGAGGCCCAGCGGCAGGAAGCGGTCCGCGCCGAAACCGTGCGGCTGGAGACTGAACGGCAGGCGGCTGCACGACAGGCCGCGGCCCAACTGGAAACCCAGCGCCAGGAAACCGCCCGTCAAGCAGCCGCCCGCGCCGAGGCCACCCGGCTGGAAGCTGAACGCCAGGAAGCGGCGCGTCAGGCCGCCGCAACCCTGGAAGCCCAGCGGCAGGAAGCGGCCCGTCAGGCCACCGCCCGCGCCGAGGCCGCCCGACAGGAGGCCGAGCGGCAGGAGGCTGCACGGCAAGCCGCCGCCGCCCAGCTGGAAGCACAGCAGCGGCAGGAAGCCGCCCGCCAGGCCGCCGCCCGCGCCGAAGCGGCCCGACTGGAGGCGGTGCGCCAGGAAACCGCGCGTCAGGCCGCCGCCCAGCTGGAAGCCCAGCGGCAGGAAGCCGCCCGCCAAGCCGCCGCCCGCGCCGAGGCGGCCCGGCTGGAGGCCGAGCGCGCGGACGCCGCCCGGAAGGCCGCCGCGCAGCAGGAAGCCGCCCGCGTCCAGGCCGCGCAGGAGGCCGCAGCGAAGCGCGAGGCTGTGCTGCGCGCCATCGGGCGCCAGCTTGACGAGGAAAACGCCCGCCGCGACGCCGCCGCCAACGCGCCACGCCCATCCAGCGCGCTTCCCCTGTCCCTGAGCAGCGCCCGCCGCGCCCGGCTCTGGGGCCAGACCGACCCCAACGCCGACCTCGTCGCCTACGCCCAGGCCTGGGCACTGAAGATCCAGTTCAACACCTTGCCCGACAAGGTCCGCGAAATCACGAAGCGCCCCCATACCCCGCCCACGGTGACCGTGGCCATGCGCAGCGACGGCTCGGTGGAGTCGATGACCTTCGTCGTCTCCAGCGGCGTGGCGGAGATCGACGACGCCATCCGGCGCCTCGTCGAAACCCAGCGGCCCTACCCGGCGTTTCCGCCCGCGCTGGCCCGCGAGTTCGACGTGATCGAGATCCGCCGCACCTGGTACTTCGACGCGGCGGTTCGGCTGCACTGACGGCGGTACCGCCCGCCTGTCATGCATCTTGTGCATAACCCACACTCTTGCCGGCATGAACCCCCGTTTCCCGCCTTCTGCGCGGTAAACACGCATGCGCCCCGCGGCGGGCCGCAGTAATCTGCGCTCCCTTTTGAAACACCGGTGTCCCGCGGACACCCCCAGGAGCGCCCCGATGACCCAGCCCTTGTCCCCCGCCGAACTGGCTTTGCGTGAAGCCGCGCTGGAATACCACCGCGCACCGGTCCGGGGAAAGATCGCGGTCACCCCGCTCAAGCCGCTGATGAACCAGCGCGACCTGTCGCTGGCCTACTCGCCCGGCGTGGCCTATCCCTGCCTGGCGATCGAGAAAGACCCGTCGCTGGCCGCCGAATACACCTCGCGCGCCAACCTCGTCGGCGTCATCACCAATGGCACCGCGGTGCTCGGCCTCGGCGACATCGGGGCTGCCGCCGGGATGCCGGTGATGGAGGGCAAGTCACTGCTCTTCAAGGAGTTCGCTGACGTGGACTCCTACGCCATCTGCGTGGACAGTAAGGACCCCAAGGAGATCATCCGGGTGTGCGAGGCCATCGCCCCGGCATTCGGTGGCATCAACCTCGAGGACATCGCCGCCCCGGTGTGCTTCGAGGTCGAGGAGGCCCTCAAGGAGCTGCTCGACATCCCCGTGTTCCACGACGACCAGCACGGCACCGCCGTGGTCACCCTGGCCGCCCTCGAGAAC
>NZ_CAWURG010000054.1:0-27213 GCF_963924895.1 uncultured Sphaerotilus sp. | reverse complement strand
CGCGCTCGGCACCGCCGCGGTCCGCGCGCTGGAGACGGCCGACATCGCCGCGCTGACCAGCGCGCAGGTGGCGGCCTTCACGACGACGCAGATCGCCGCCCTCGGCACGGCGCAGATCCTCGCACTCGAGACCCGTGACCTCGTGGCCCTGGGCACCGCGGCCATCCGGGCGCTGAACACCGCCGACATCGTGGCGCTGAACACGGCCCAGGTGGGCGCACTCACCAGCACGCAGATCGCGGCGCTGACGACGGCCCAGGTGGCGGCGCTGGAGACGGCCGACCTCCGCGTGCTGAGTGCCAACCAGATCCATGCACTGAACACGGCGGACATCCACGTGCTGTCCACGGCACAGATCGTCGGACTGGGCACCGTGCAGGTGGCGGCTCTCAGCACGGCGCACATCCAGGCGCTGACGACCGCGGACATCGTGGCCTTCAACACGGCACATGTCGCGGCCTTCACCACCGCACAGATCGTCGCGCTGACGACGGCGCAGGTGGTGGTGATGGAGACGCAGGACCTCCATGCGCTCAGCACCACCCAGGCGCTGGCGTTCGAGTCCGTGGACATCTCTGTCATGTCCAGCGCCCAGATCGACGCGCTCCCGCTGGTGACCCCGATCGTTCTGGATCTGGATGGCAACGGCATCCACACGCTGGCGGCATCGCACGGGGTGCATTTCGACCTGGCGGCTGCCGGGATCGCCCACCAGGTCGGTTGGGTGTCGGCGGGGGATGGCCTGCTGGTCCGGGACCTCAACGGCGATGGCCTGATCAACGATGGTCGTGAGCTGTTCGGCATGGCCACGCAGCTGGCGTCCGGGGAACGCGCAGCGGATGGCTACGTCGCACTGCGGGCACTCGACTCCAACCACGACGGCCAGTTGAGCGCGGCGGATGCCCACTTCAGTGAACTCAAGGTCTGGGTCGATGCCAACACGAACGGGGTGGCCGACACCGGCGAACTGAAGAGCCTGACGGAGCTGGGCATCGTGTCCATGGACCTGACGGCCCAGGCGGGCAGCCAGGGCGATCAGGGCAATGTCATCGCCAAGTCCTCCAGCTACGAAACAGCAGACGGACAGACCCACCAGATGGCCGATGTCTGGTTTGCCAAGGCGCCGTCCGACGCCGGCTCGGCGACTGTGGCGGATCTGCTGGTGGCAGCACCCGACACGCCGCTGGTCGACGCTGCGGCCGCGACTCCCACGGTCCATGCCGCGATGCCGGATGTCGATCTGATGGCTGCGCATGCCTCGGCCCAGGCACTGGAGGAGTTGATGCGCCAGCAGCCGATCCTCTGATCGGAGCCACCTTGTCCCACTGACGCATCGGTCCATCCGGACTTGATGCGTGGAAATGCGCCGGCCCAGTCCGGCGCTTTTCGTCATTTCAGGACGGGTGTTGCTGCCACCATCCGGGCACCGATTCCCAGTCGTTCCCGCGGATCCCCACGCGGGGGCGGCGCCTGCCCGAGCTGCAATGACCAAGGTGCCTACCGCCACATCCCGTGCATCCGCTGCGACCTCGACCCCGCAGGTGGACCGTTCGGTGCTGATCCGTGCGATCGAGTTGCAGAACCAGGGCCACATCGCGCCTGCAGAACAGCTGCTGCTCCACTACCTGACGCATGCGCCGACCGACGCGGTGGCGATCTACTCGCTGGCCGTGATCTGGTTGCGCATGCCGAGCCCGGCGCCGGCGCTCGACCTGCTGGAGCGGGCCGTGAAGGCCGGCACCGACTTCGCGCCGATTTGGTTTGCCCATGCCACGGTGCTGGTCAAGGTCGGCCGCCGCGAGGACGCCCTGCGGAGCTACCAGCGCGCGATCGACCTCAAGCCGGACTATGCGGACGCCATGATCAACAGCGGTGTGCTGCTGCGCGACCTGCAGCAGCACGTGGCCGCGCTGACACGCTTCCAGCAGGTGCTTGCACTGCAGCCGGACAACGTCCTCGCGCTGTCCAACGCGGCCACGCTGATGACCGAGTTCAAGCGTGGTGAAGACGCCGTGGCGCTGCTGCAGCGCCTGGTGCAACTGGCACCAGAGCATGACTATGCGCTGGGCATGCTGTGCCACGAACAGCTCCAGGGCTGTGACTGGCAGGGCTTCGAGGCCCTGTCGCAGCGGGTGATCGACGGCGTGCGGGCAGGGCAGCGCAGCAGCAAGTCGCTGGGCCTGATGGCGCTCTCGGACTCCGCCGAAGACCACCAGCGCTGTGCCCGCCTGTTCGCGCAGCAGCGGTACCCCGTCGCCGCCGCGCCGCTGTGGACCGGCGAGCGCTACCGCCACGACCGCATCCGGGTGGCCTATGTCTCGCCGGACCTGCGCGAGCACCCGGTCGGGCACCTGATGGCCGGCATCTTCGAGCGCCACGACCAGACCCGGTTCGAGACGACCGGCCTCTCGCTCGGCGTGGAAGATGGCAGCCGCCTGCGCGAGCGCATGACCCGCGCGTTCGACCATTTCGTGGATGCCCGGCAGATGACCGCGCTCCAGATCGCCACGCTGCTGCGCGAGCGGGAGATCGACATCGTGGTCGATCTGGCCGGCTACACCGCGGACTCTCGCTCGGAGATCTTCACCTGGCGCCCGGCGCCGGTGCAGGTCAACTTCCTCGGTTATCCCGGCACGATGGGCCTGTCCTGCATGGACTACATCCTGGCCGATCGCCACGTGATCCCGCCCGAACACTGGCGCTTCTACGACGAGCAGGTGGTCTACCTGCCGGACGCCTACCTGCCGCCGGCCTCCAACCTGCAGATCGCCGAAGCCACGCCGAGCCGCGCCGACTGCGGCCTGCCGCCGACTGGTGTCGTGTTCTGCTCCTTCAACCACGACTACAAGATCCTGCCGGCCGTGTTCGCCGTGTGGATGCGGCTGCTGCTGCAGGTGCCGGGCAGCGTGCTGTGGCTGATGTCGCGCAGCGAGCGCTCGCAGCGCAACCTGCGGGCGAGTGCGCAGGCGGCGGGCATCGATCCCGACCGGCTGGTGTTCGCACAGCGCGTGCCGCGGGTCGAGGACCACCTGGCCCGCTACCGCGTCGCCGACCTGTTCCTCGACACCCATCCCTACAACGCCCACAGCACCGCCGCCGACGCGCTGCTGGCCGGCTTGCCGGTGCTGACGTGTTCAGGCCAGTCCTTTCCGTCGCGGGTGGCCGGGAGCCTGCTGCACGCAGCGGGGTTGCCGGAACTGGTCACGCACACGGTGGCCGAGTACGAACAGCTCGCCCTGGCGTTGGCCCGTGATCCGGCCCGGCTCGCCGCCCTGAAGACCCGACTGGCGGAGCGGCAGCGCGACAGTGCCCTGTTCGACGTCGATGCCTTCACGCGGCACCTGGAGACGGCCTACATCGCGATGTGGCGCCAGTCCCAGTTGGGCGGCGCACGCGATGCGCTGAGCGCGCCGGCCGTGGCTGCCTGAGGTCCGGCCATGTCGCACACCATCGTCCTGGTGCCCATCTACCAGCCCGTGCTGTCGGCGCTGGAGCAGTTCTCGCTCGACCACTCGCTGCCGCTGCTGGCCGAGAAGGGACGCGAGGTGCTGTTTATCGGGCCGAAGGGGCTGGATCTGGGCTACTACGCCCGGCGCTATCCCGGCATCGGCTTTCACGGCTATGACCCGGCCTACTTCGGCTCGATCCGCGGCTACAACCTGCTGCTGCTCGACCCCGGTTTCTACGAACGCTACGCCGCGCACGAGTTCCTGCTGGTCCTGCAGACCGACGCGGTGCTGCTGCGCGACGATCTCGACCACTGGGCGCGACTGCCTTACGACTACGTGGGCGCACCCTGGCCGCAGGGCCTGCCGGTGAAGGTCCACCTCGACCGCTTCGAGGGCGGCAATGCCAAGACCGTGCGCGCGCTGGTTGGCAATGGCGGCCTGAGCCTGCGCCGGGTGCGGGCCTGCCAGGCGCTGCTGCGCGAGTTTCCGCAGGCGGCCGAGCATTTCCGCCAGACCGGCTCCAGCGAGGACCTGTACTTCGCCGTGATGGGCCTGCTGTCGGCCGAATTCGTGCTGCCCAACGAGCGGGTGGCCTCGCTGTTCGCCTGGGAGCTGGCGCCGGAGCACTACCACGCGATCAACGGCGTGCCGCCCATGGGTGGGCATGCCTGGTGGAAATACAACCCTGCGTTCTGGGCCGGCTTTTTCCGCATGCCGCCCCCGCTGCCCGAGATCCCTGCGGCCCGTGCGGCCCGTGCGACCGATTACGTCTCCCCTTGAGGACATCCGATGAGCAAATCCCTGGACCTGGGCTGCGGCCTGCAACCCAAGAACCCGTTCAATGCGCAGGAGGTCTACGGCGTCGATGTGCGCGACGACGCCGAGGCGCACATCGTCAAGGCCGATCTGGTGGTCGAGCCGATTCCGTTTCCGGACAACTCCTTCGAATATGTGACGGCGCATGACTTTCTCGAACACATTCCGCGCCTGATTTACGCGCCGCAGCGCCGCAATGCCTTTGTCGAGGTGATGAACGAGATTCACCGTGTGCTCAAACCCGGTGGCGTGTTCATGTCCTTCACGCCGGCATACCCCCATGCGGCGGTATTCCGCGATCCCACACACATCAATTTCATCACCGAAGAAACCTTTCCGCTGTATTTCGACAACCAGCTGCGCTGGGCCTCGGTCTACGGGTTCAAGGGCAGTTTCGAGATCGTCAGCCAGGAATGGCGCGGGCCGCATCTGCTGAGCCTGCTGCGCAAGGTCTGAATAGCCCACTACCAAGGAGACGAACATGAAGAACGACATTCTGGCGCTGGCCGCCCGGGGCGACGTGGCCACTGCGGCCCGTCTGGTGCGCGAAAGCCTGGCCACGGGGGGCGCGGAGCTGCGCGACATCCGCGTGCTGAGCGCCCACCTGCTGTTCCAGTCCACGCCCTGGGACGAGATCTCCGCGCTGCTGCCGCCGGACACCAACGGCGTCGTCACCTCGGGCCTGCTGAACTCGGTGCGCAAGGGCCGGCCGCTGAATGCGCAGGACGAGCCGATTCCCTGGTTCACCTACCCGGCGATCGACTTCCTGGACAGCGTGGTGCGGCCGGAATGGACGGTCTTCGAATGGGGATCCGGCAATTCGACGCTGTGGTGGGCCGCCCGCACGGCGCACGTCGTCTCGGTCGAGGACGACGCGGCCTGGTACGCCGAAGTGGTCAAGCAGGTCCGGCCAAACAGCGAGTCGCTGTTCAAGCAGGGCAGCGACTACTTCGACGCGATCCGCGCCTATCCGGAGGCCGCCTTCGACGTGATCGTGATCGACGGCTCCAGCCGCAACGACTGCGCCCGCGTCGCGCCGGACAAACTCAAGCCGGGCGGGATCATCGTCTTCGACAATGCCGATGGGTCGGAATTCGATGCTGGCCAGCAAACCCTGATTGACCAGGGCTTTTACCGCATCGATTTCTGGGGACCGATTCCGTCCTATCTCTACAAGAACTGCACCGCGGTGTTTTTCAAGGATCCGGCGTTGCTGCGCCGCAAGGCCGTGCCCTCGGTGCACCGCTCGTCGGTGGGAATCTCGTGCTTCCAGGCCATGAATCGCCGCGCCACGCCGCCGGAGATTTGAACGGCAAAACCCCCGCTGCTCGGACCGGCGGCGGGGCAGGGGCTGCGGCACCATGGGGCAACACGAACGGAACCGTCCCATGAGCATCCACGATCGAGTAGTCAGTCTGGTCACCGGTGGCGCCGGCTTTCTTGGCTCCCACCTGTGCGAGCAGTTGCTGTCCCGCGGCCACGAGGTGATCTGCGCCGACAATTTCTTCACCGGCACGCGCCGCAATGTCGAGCACCTGATCGGCCACCCGCGCTTCGAGCTGATGCGCCACGACGTGACCTTGCCCCTGTTCGCCGAGGTCGACGAGATCTACAACTTCGCCTGTCCTGCCTCGCCCGTGCATTACCAGCACGACCCGGTGCAGACGACCAAGACCAGCGTGCACGGCGCGATCAACATGCTCGGCCTGGCCAAGCGCGTGAAGGCGAAGATCCTGCAGGCGTCCACCAGCGAGGTCTACGGCGACCCGCAGGTCCACCCGCAGCGCGAGGACTACTGGGGCCACGTCAACCCGAACGGCATCCGCTCCTGCTACGACGAAGGCAAGCGCTGCGCCGAAACGCTCTTCTTCGACTACCACCGCCAGCACCAGCTGCGCATCAAGGTGCTGCGCATCTTCAACACCTACGGCCCGCGCATGCACCCCAACGACGGCCGCGTCGTCTCCAACTTCATCGTCCAGGCGCTGCAGGGCCAGCCGATCACGCTCTACGGCGAAGGGCTGCAGACACGTTCCTTCTGCTACGTGGACGACCTGATCGACGGCGCGCTGAGGCTCATGGGCACGCCGGACCAGGTGACCGGCCCGATCAACGTCGGCAACCCGGTCGAGGTGACGATCCGCGAACTGGCCCAGACCATCGTGCGCCTGACCGGCTCGGCCTCGCCGCTGGTGTTCCGCCCGCTGCCGCAGGACGACCCGATGCAGCGCTGCCCCGACATCACCAAGGCCCGCGAGACGCTGGGCTGGGCGCCGCGCGTGCAGCTGGAGCAGGGCCTGGCCCGCACCATCGACTACTTCGAGCGCCTGCTGACCAGCAGCACCGGCCCGCTGCCGCACGGGCTGCAGCCCTCGGCCACGCCGGCACCGTCCGTGGCCGTGGCGGCCTGATCCCTTCTTGATTTGCAGGTGAGCGCATGACCCAGCCAGCCCTTGCGGCCTCCGTCCAGATCAGCGAGCGCTTCCTCGGCCTGCCCGACCGCGGCCTGCCCGCGCGCCACAGCACCGAGCTGATGGCCCACGCCCAGAGCGACGCGCTGTTCCACCTCGCCGCCGCCAAGCAGCTGCGCACCCGCCAGCTGCAGGCGCATTTCGGTGGCCGGCGCATCGAGCGGCTGCTGATCTCGGCCAACCTGAGCGGCTTCGCGCACCAGCGCCCGGGCTGCACCGTCGAGTTCCTGCCCAAGGGCTACTTCCAGCCCGCCGACGCCGCCACCCGTGATGCCCGCGTGGCCCACCTGCGCGACGCGGTGGTGATCGTCAACAACAACGATGTCGGACTGGACAGCGGCGGACCGGCCTTCGCCGATCTGTTCAGCCGCTGCGAACAGACGGTCTTCGCCGCCTGGGACTGGGACAACCACCACTGGCTCGACCTGAGCACGCTGCTGGCCGCGCACAGCGATGTCTACGCACCCGCGCACCACGAACACCTCTACTTGCTGAGCCGCTACAACGCGAACATCGCCGGGCCGGTCTATTGCGGCTCGGTGCAGTGGCCGCGGTCCTTCCTGGCGCAGCAGCTGCCGCAGATGCTGCAGGCGGATCGTTCGGATCTGCCGCTGGGCATGCACATTCCCTACGCGCCGTTCGCCTTCCGCAACCGCGTGGTGACCACGCTGGGCCAGCACTTCCCCTCGGTCGGCTTCAGCGACCGCAGCTTCCACGTCCGCACGCCCGCCGAGCGCCTGGCCGAGTGGACCGCGCACAAGGCGCACTGGATCGTGCCGGTGCTCAACGACGTGCCGATCCGCATCTTCGACGCGCTGGTCTCCGGCGGCATCCCGATCGTGCCGGACGCGCTGCGCCACCTCGCGCCGGTGCGCGACATCGACCCGCGCCACATCGTCTTCTACGGCCCGCACGACGTCATCGCGCCGCAGGCCGTGGTCGCGCAGGCCAATGCGCTGTTCGACCAGGGCGGCGCGGACCAGCTCGTCGCCCGCCACCGCCACGCGCTCGACCACCACCACGGCGACCAGAAGATCGACCAGATGCTCGACGCGGTGCGCCGCCAGTTCGGATTCCTGGCATGACGGACACCACCGCGGCGGACGACACGCTGCTGTCGGCCGCCCTCTGGCTGTGCCGCCACCATGGCATCGAGCGCAGCCGTGCCTCGCTGCTGTCGCCGCTCGGGCTGGTGTCGCCGCTGACGACCGAGACGGTGCAGCAGGTGCTGCGCGAAGCCGGTTTCCAGACCTCGCTCGTGCAGCGCGATCCGGCGCAGATCCTCGCGCTGCTGCTGCCGGTGATCGTGCTGCTGCAGGATGGGCAGGCCTGTGTGCTGGTCGCCCGCGAGGAACGCGAGGCCGGTCTGCATTTCCGGGTGCTGCTGCCGACGGTCGATGGCGCGGCGCCGGTCGAGCGCTGGCTGGACGCCGCCGAGATGCAGACCCAGTGCAGCGGGCAGGTGCTGATCGCCATGCCGGCGCTCGCCGCCGGCCCTGACGGCGAAGGGGCGACCGGTCCGGCCGGCCAGCATCCGGACGCCGGCCACTGGCTCTGGCAGACGCTGCGCCGCTACGTTCCGTATTACCGCGGCGCGATGCTGGCGGCGATGCTCAGCAATGTGCTGATGCTGTTCACCGGCCTGTTCACCTCGGTGGTCTACGACCGCGTGATTCCGCACCAGGCGATGACGACGCTGTGGGCGCTGGCGATCGGCGCCACGATGGCGGTGGCCTTCGACCTCGCCGCGCGCCAGCTGCGCAGCCACCTCATCGACCACGCCGGCCGCAAGGCCGATCTGGCGCTGGGGGCGCGGCTGTTCCGCCAGTCGCTGTCGATCCGGCTGGAGCACCGCCCGGACTCGTCCGGCTCCTTCGCCCACCACATGGCGCAGCTCGAAGTGGTGCGCGAGTTCTCGACCTCGGCGACGATGTCGGCGCTCAGCGATCTGCCTTTCGTGCTGCTCTTCATCGGCGTGACCTGGCTGATGGCGGGGCCGCTGGCGATGGTGCTGGTGGTGGCCGTGCCGCTGATCCTGCTGCTGACGGTGGGCGTGCAGCAGTGGCTGCGCCGCTCGATGACCGCGCAGCAGCAGCAGTTTGCCGACATGCAGGGCCTGATGGTCGAAACCGTCGAGGGCATCGAGACCATCCGGGCCTGCGGCGCGCAGGGCCATTTCCAGCGCCAGTACGAACAGGCCAACGCGGCGGCTGCACAGGCCTCGCTGCGGGCGCGCACGCTGTCGAGCTGGGTCAGCAATGTGACGATGGTGTCGCAGCAGTTCGTCACCGTGGTGATGCTGGTCTGGGGCGTGCATCTGATCCGCGACGGCCAGCTCACCGGCGGCGCGCTGATCTCGGCGGTGATGTTCGCCGGCCGGACCGTGGCACCGCTGGGCAGCGTCGTGGCGCTGGCCTCGCGTTACCAGGGTGCACGGGCGGCCCTGCGCATGCTGGACCAGCTGATGGCGCTGCCGAGTGACCGCGAACCGGGCCGGCGCTATCTGGCCTCTCCGCACATCCAGGGCGCCCTCGGCCTGCGTGAGGCGAGCTTCGCCTACGGCCAGCAGTCCACCCATCCGGTGCTCAAGGGCGTGGACCTGCGCATCCGGGCGGGCGAGCGGGTGGCCGTGCTCGGCAAGATTGGCAGCGGCAAGTCCACGGCGCTGCGCCTGCTGGCGGGGCTGTACCAGCCGACGCAAGGGGCGGCCGAAGTCGACGGCATCGACCTGCGCCAGATCGACCCCGCGGACTACCGCGCCTGCATCGGCTTCGTCGAGCAGGAGCCGCGCCTGTTCCGCGGCAGCCTGCGCGACAACATCCTGCTCGGCCGTGACAACGCCAGCCCCGAGGCCCTGTCCGACGTGCTGCACCTGACCGGGCTCGACCGCATCGCGGCTGCGCATCCGCTGGGGCTGGACATGCCGGTGGGCGAGGGCGGGGCGATGCTTTCCGGCGGCCAGCGGCAGCTCGTCGCGCTGGCGCGCTGCCTGGTGACCAAGCCGTCGATCCTGCTGATGGACGAGCCGACCAGCTCGATGGACGCGCAGACCGAACACCAGTTCGTGCAGCAGCTGAAGCGCCTGCTCGGACCGCGCACGCTGGTCGTGGTGACCCACCGGCCGGCGATGCTGGAGCTGGTCGACCGCATCGTCGTGCTCGACGGCGGACGCGTGCTGGCGGATGGCCCCAAGGCGGCCGTGCTGCAGGTCCTGTCCGGCCAGCGCACGGTGGCCGGCGCCACGCAGCCACCCACCGCGCCGGCCAGTCCGGCCGCTGCGACACCGCATCCACCCACCGTGACCGATGTGGCCGCGGTCTGACGCGCACCGTGATGCACCCCCTGTGGAGATCGAGATGAAAACCGGCACTGCCGCGGCACCGTCGGCCGGACGCTTCGTGCGTGGCGACGAACAATTCCTGACCGGCACCCGCCAGGCGAGTCTGGTCGAGCCCACGCCGCACGCGCTGTGGGCCATCTACCTGCTGTGCCTGATCGTGGTGTCGGCCGGCGTCTGGGCAGCGCTGTCACCGGTCGACGTCATCACCCGCGCCCAGGGCAAGGTGGTGCCCGACGGCCAGGAGCAGGTCATCGCCAGCCTGGAAGGCGGGCTGCTGCGGGCCGTGCTGGTGCGCGAGGGTGATCTGGTCGAGGTCGGCGCCGATCTGGTCCAGCTGGATCCTACCCGCGTCGCGGCCCAGCAGAACGAAGGCCGGGCGCGCCAGTTGGCGCTGCTCGGCACGGCGGCGCGGCTCTCGGCCGAGGCGAACGGCCGCGCCACGCTGAGCACGCCGGCCGAGCTGCGCGCCGCGGGGACGGCCGGCGCCGCCATCGTCGCCGCCGAGACGGACGCGTTGCAGGCCCGCCGGCGCGTGCTGGAGGACTCCGTGTCGGCCAGCCGTGGCAACGTCGTGCTGCTGGAGCAGGAACTCGCCACCGCGCGCCAGATGGCCGAGCGCGGCCTGATGTCCGAGGTCGAGGTCATGCGGCTGGACCGCCAGCGCAACGAGCTGCTGATGCAGGTGCAGGAGCGCCTGAACCGCTTTCGCCAGGAGGCCGCCACCGACCTGGTGCGCGTGAACGGCGAACTGGCCCAGATCGCGCCGCAGCAGGTGGCCAAGGTGGACGCGGTGCAGCGCACGACGCTGAAATCCCCGGTGCGCGGCATCGTCAAGAACGTGCGCATGACGACGGTTGGCGGCGTGGTCGGCGCCGGCTCGCCGATCATGGAAATCGTGCCGCAGGGCGACCGGGTGCTGGTCGAGGCCCGCATCCTGCCGGCCGACATCGGCTTCGTGCACGCGGGTCTGCCGGTCACGGTCAAGCTGAGCACCTACGACTTCTACACCTATGGCGGGCTGGAAGGCACGATCGAGGTCATCAGCCCGGATGCGCTCGGCGAGGAGCGCCCCGGCTCGACGCAGGACACGACGTACTACAAGGCCCGCATCCGCGCCGACGCCTCGCGGCTGCACACGGCCACCGGCCATCCGCTGGCGGTACTGCCCGGCATGACCGCCTCGGTCGAGATCCGCACCGGCGAACGCAGCGTGCTGGAGTTTCTGGTCTCGCCCATGCTCAAGGGGCGCGAGGCCTTCCGCGAGCGCTGAGACGCTCATCGACCCTGGTGCGCCGTCCCATGCTGTCTGTCCGCTCCACCTGTTTCCCCGTCCGCTTGCCGCTGGTCCTGGCCCTGTCGATGCTGCTCTGCGGCGCGACCTGGGCGGCACCGGGTTGCGACGATCCACCGCCGAAACCACCTGCCGCGACCACCGACGCAGCACCCGCGTCCGCGCCAACACCGGAAGACGCCCTGAACCAGCTCGCCTCGCTGGCCCGCGAGGCCGTGGCGCAGAGCGCCGATGTCCGCGGCGCGCAGCACGGCAGCCGCGCGGCGCGCTTCGATCTGGCGCAGACAGCGGCCGCGGCCAAACCCGGTGTCGGCCTGAGCGGCGGACTTGGCCTGAGCCGCACGCAGTACGACGGCGACGCCCGCAGCGAGTCCCGCGCCACCAGTCTCGCGCTGAGCGTGTCCGCGCCGGTCTACGACGGCGGCCGGCTGGGCGAGCTGGTCCGCTACCGGCAGCGCATGGCCGATGCGGGCGAGATCAGCGTCGGTTCGGTGCGCGAGCGGGTGGTGCGCGATGCGGTGATCACGGCGCTGGAGCGCAACCGCTACACGGTGCAGCTCGCGGTGCACGACCGCTACGTCGGCAAGATGGCCTGCCTGGTCCGGATGATGGAACAGGTGGTGGAACTCGACCGCGGCCGCAGCAGCGAGCTGGTCCAGGCGCGCAAGGGCCTGCGCCAGGCGCAGCTGGCCCGCGAAGAGGCCCTCACCGCGCAGCGCCAGGCGGCGGCGCGGCTGCAGCAACTGGTCGGCGGACCGGCGATCCTGCCGTGGTCGGCGGTCGGTTTGCCGCTGCAGGCCTTGCCGCCCTTGGCGCAGGTGCTCGACGAGATCGCCGCCAGCCCCGACGTGCGCCAGCTGCGTCTGCAGGCCGAGGCGATGGACGCCTACGCCCGCGCCAGCCGCGCCGAAACGTCACCGCAGGTGCGCTGGCAAGTGGGTGCGAGCCAGGGCCGGGCCGCCCGCTTCGACACGGCCAACTGGAACGCCGGCCTGACCCTGAACCTCACGCTCGCCGATGGTGGCGCCGCCACTGCCGGCAGCGACGCCGCGGCCGAACGGGCGCTCGCGGCCCGGCGCCAGGAAGATGCGCTGATCGAGGAACGCACCCGCACCGCGACCACGCTCCACGACGCCGCCAGCAGCGCGCGCACCCGGACCGGGCAGATCGTCGAGGTGCTCAAGGACAGCGAACAGGTCCGCTCGGCCACCTACGAGCAATGGGCGCGTCTGGGGCGGCGTTCGCTGTTCGATCTGATGTCCGCCGAGTCCGAGCATGTCCAGCTGCGACTGGCCGAGGTCAATGCGCAGCACGACGCGTGGTCGGCGGTGGCGCAATTGCGCAGTGCGGGGGCGGGGTTGTGGCCCTGGCTGGCGGAAGCGGTGGGATTCGAACCCACGGATGGGTCACCCCATCGCTAGTTTTCAAGACTAGTGCCTTAAACCGCTCGGCCACGCTTCCTGCAGGGGCGCCATTGTGTCAGAACTTCAGTGCGGCGCCTGTGCCTGCGGGCAGGCGACACTGAGCCGTTCGCGCCGTCCGCCATCCACCCGCGCCGCGGTGAGGCGCCCACCCCAGACGCAGCCGGTGTCGAGTGCCAGCAGATCGGGCCGGTCCAGCGCGCCCAGCGTGGACCAGTGGCCGAAGGCGATCGGCGTGTCGGCGGTGCGCCGGCCGGGCACGTCGAACCAGGGCATCAGGTGGGGCGGGGCGGCGTCGGCGCTTTCCTTGAGCTTGAAATCCAGCGTGCCCTCGGCATCGCAGAAGCGGATCCGCGTCAGCACGTTGATGACGAGGCGCCAGCGGTCCGGCCCCTGCAGCGTCTCGTCCCAGCGCGCCGGCTCGTTGCCGTACATCACCTGCAGAAACCCTGGCAGATCGGCGCTCTGCAGCATCGCTTCCACCTCGGCGGCCAGCGCCATGGTCTGCGCCGCACTCCACTGCGGCACCACGCCAGCGTGCACCATCAGCCAGCCGTGCTCCTGCACCGCCAGGCGCTGGTGGCGCAACCAGTCCAGCCAGTGGTCGCGCCGCGGGCTGGCGAGGATCTCGCCGAGCGTGTCGCTGCGGTGCACGCGCCGCACGCCATGGGCGACGGCCAGCAGGTGCAGGTCGTGGTTGCCGAGCAGGCTGGTGGCCGCGTCGCCGAAGCCCGCCAGCCGCTCCAGCACCTTCAGCGAACACGGCCCCCGGTTGACGAGATCGCCCAGCAGATAGATCCGGTCGCGCGAGGGCGAGAAATCGAGGGTGGCCAACAGTCGCTCAAAAGCGTCACAGCAGCCTTGCAGATCGCCGATCAGATAGTTCATGGCGCGGATTCTGCTACGCTCTTCGCGCCTCAACTGCCGGCGCGAACACTGTTTCGTGCCCTCTATGGACCTAGCTCTACTCTTTGTGCTGATCGTGATCAATGGCATCTTCGCCATGTCGGAGATGTCCCTGACTGCCAGCCGCAAGGCCCGGCTGCAGGTGATGGCCGAGACGGGAGACACTGGCGCCCGTGCCGCACTCGCTCTGCAAAGCAGCCCGACCCAGTTCCTTTCCACGGTGCAGATCGGCATCACCTCGATCGGCGTGCTCAACGGCATCGTCGGTGAAGCAGCGTTTTCCGGCCCGGTCGCGGCTTGGCTGCTGGCGAATCTGCCGATCAAGTCCAGCGTGGCCGATGTGGTCGGCACCGGCTTCGTGGTCGCGCTGATCACCTTCATGACGATCATCTTTGGCGAACTCGTGCCCAAGCGGGTCGGCCAGATGTATCCGGAAACCGTCGCCCGTCTGGTGGCACGTCCGATGCGGGGCCTGTCTGTCGCTGCGGGTCCGTTCGTCAAGTTGCTGGCCGGCACCACGCAGGCGGTGCTCAGCCTGATGGGCGTGCGTGAAAGCACGAACCGGGGCGTGACCGAAGAGGAGATCGCCGCCAGTCTGGAAGAGGGTCTGGACGCCGGCGTGATCGAGGCGCACGAGCACCAGATGGTGCGCAATGTGTTCCGTCTCGACGACCGCCAGATCGGCTCGATGATGATCCCGCGCGGCGACATCGCCTGGCTGGAAGTGTCGGCCAGCCGCGAGGAGATCCTGGCTGGCCTGACCGAACACGGCCATTCGCGCTACCCGGTCTGCCGCGGCGGGCTGGACGAGGTGCTGGGCGTCGTGACGGCGCACCAGTTGCTGATGCAGCTCGCCGCCAGCCGCGAGATCTCGCTGGTCGACTCGATGCAGCCGCCCGTGTTCGTGCCGGAGACGCTGTCGGGCATGGAGCTGCTGGAGCATTTCCGCGGCTCGCCCGTGCAGATGGTGTTCGTGGTGGACGAGTACGGCGTGGTGCAGGGCGTGATCACCCTGCGCGACGTGCTGGAAGCCATCACCGGCGAGTTCACGCCGCACCTGGCCGAGGACGCCTGGGCCGTGCAGCGCGAGGATGGCTCGTGGCTGGTGGACGGCATGATTCCCGTGCCCGAACTCAAGGACCGCCTTGGCCTGAAACAGCTGCCCGACGAAGACCGCGGCCGCTACAACACGCTGGCCGGCATGGTGATGCTGCTGCTGGGCCGCCTGCCGCAGACCACCGATGCGGTGGAGTGGGCCGGCTGGCGCTTCGAGGTGGTCGACCTCGACGGCAAGCGCGTGGACAAGGTACTGGCGAGCCGCCTCAGTGAAGAAGAAGGAACTCTTGAATGACCACCAGCCCCTCCGTGCTCTACCGCCAGCCGGTCGCTGTGACCCGCGAGCAGCATGCCGGCCACCGCGTGGAGCCTGTGCGCGACTGGCGCGTCGCGCAGGGCCTGAATGCCGTGCCGCTGACCGCCATCGAGTTCATCGAGGCGGCGCGTGAATTCCCGATCGCCTTCGTGCCGGCGGGCCAGGATGCACAAGGCCGCGTGCAGGTGTCGCCCGTGGTCCTGCTGGGTCTGCGCGAAGGCGAGAACCTGTTCGTCGGCCCTGCGGGCGAATGGCAGGCCACCTACCTGCCGGCCTTCCTGCGCCGCTATCCCTTTGCCTATGCCGCCACGGACGAGGGCACGCTGAACCTGGTGGTCGATGCGGCCTGGCCGGGTTTCGGCGGTGCCTCGGGCGACGAAGTGCTGGACGCGGCGGGCGAGCCGACGCCGGCGCTGCAGGCCGTGCTCCAGCTGCTCGACAACTTCGAGCGCGAGACGATGCGCACCCGCGTGCTGTGCGACCGGCTGGTCGCGCTGAACCTGCTGCGTGGCGGCGAGATTCAGGGTGCACTGCCGGATGGCCAGCCGCTCAGCGCCGGGGGGTTCTACCTGATCGACGAGGCCCGGCTGGCGACGCTGCCGGACGAGGCGGTGATCGAGTTGCACCGCCTCGGCCTGCTGGGCCTGATCCACGCCCACCGGGTGTCGATGGGCCACGTGCAGACGCTGGCGCGCCGGCTCGGCGCTCAGTGACCGGCAGACCGCGCGGCTGAGCCCGCGCGGCGGCGGCTCCAGGCCAGCAGGCCGACCACGGCCGCCAGACCTGCCAGCCAGCCCCCGTTCATCGCGCCTCCGCCGCCGTCCGATGCGACGGCGTCATTGGCATCCGGGCCGCAGGCCGCTGCCGGTACCGCGCCAGTGCGCAGGACAGCCGAGCTGCGGCTGGTGGCGCCACTGCTGTCGGTGACGGTCAGCTCTACGGTCGCCAGTCCGCTGCCCAGCGCGCTCAGCACGGCCGTGCTGCCCGTCGTGCTGCCACTGAAGCCGGCCAGGGCCGTGCCGTCGGTGATGCGCCACTGGTAGCCGGTGACAGTGCGTCCGGCGCCGGTGCTGGAGCCGCGGGCGTCCAGCGTCACGCTGCCGTTCGGCGCCACGCGTGTGCTGCCGTCGCCCAGACGCGCAACGAGGGACGTCCCGGCGGCGGCACGCACCGCGGCGGCAGCGTCCAGCATGCCGGCGCCGCAGGTCGCGGTCGTGCAGTGGCATTCGATCTGGGCGGCGCTGGGGTCGGCACTGCACACCGGGGCCGTGGCGCCTGCCGGCCGCGCCGGAAATGCCCGGGACGACGACTGGAGCAGGCTTTGCACCTGCGCTGGCGTGAGCGTGGGCTGGGCCGACAGCATCAGCGCGACCGTGCCGGACACCAGCGGGGCCGAGAAACTGGTGCCCAGGCCCTGCGTGCCGCTGCCGGTCGTGTAGCTGGAGCATTCCGGGCCGGTGCGGCCGGTGTTGGTCGTGCTCAGGATCGGGTACAGGCATTCCCCGGTCGCGTTGACGCAGTTGCCCGCCGGCGCCGCGATGGCCACCTGGCTGCCCAGGCTGGAAAAGCCGCTCTTGTCCCCCGCATGGCGCAGGCCGCTCACGGCGATCACGCCCGCGCAATTGGCCGGCATGTTGACGGCCAGGTTGTCGTTGCCGGCCGAGGCGACGATCACCACGCCCGCCTGCCGCAGCTCGTTGATCGCGTCCAGATAGAGCCTGGCGACGCCCGGCCGGGTGGGGTCGGCGCCGGCGATGCAGGAGCCTGATTCGCCAAGGCTCATGTTGATGACCCGCGCCGGGGTCGGGTTGTCGGGCACACCGTCGACATGCAGCCCGCCGGCCCAGCGCATGCCGGCGACGATGTCGGCGTCATAACCGCCGCACTTGCCCAGCACCCGCACCGGCAGCACGCGCACATGGCGGCCCATGCCCGCCATGCCGGTGGCGTTGTTGGTGGCCGCACCGACGAGGCCGGCCACCTGCGTGCCGTGCCAGGCGCTGTCCTGCGCGCCGCAGCCGCCGAAGGTCGTCGAGTTGGCGTTTTCGTCGGCGGTGATCCAGTCGCCGGGGTCGGTCGGATTGGCGTCGCGGCCGTCGCCGTCGTTGGCGGTGACCGACTCGCTGATGAAGTCGTAGCCGTTCAGGAGCTTGCCGTCCAGATCCGGGTGGTTGAAGCGCACGCCGCTGTCGAGCACGGCCACGACGATGTTGCTGCGGCCGGTCGTGAGCGCCCAGGCCGATTCGGCGTTCACCGACGACACCAGCGTCGCATTGGCTGCCTGCAGGTACCACTGGCCCGCCGCGGGACTCACGCCCGGGCCGCCGGTGAACAGGGGGTCGCTCACGGCGGCATGGGCGCGTCGGCGGTGGTCTTCGACGACGTAGTCGACCTGCGGATCGGCGGCCAGCGCCTGCATCAGGCGGGCGTTGCTCATGCCCTGGGCGTGGATGACCTGGGTGTCGGACGAGACCGCAGCGCCATCGCTCAGCTGCAGCCCGACCCGCAGGCCGAGCGCCTTGGCCCGCTGGGGGGCGGAGCCAGACGCTGTCGCTGCGGGGGTGACCGACAGGGCGCTGGTCTGCCGCGCGGACTTGAACTTGACGATCACCCGGGCCTCGCCAGCGGGCGTGCCGCTCAGGTCCGGACGCGGCGGTGGGCTGGACTCGTTGCCGGCGGCGGCGATCGGTCCGACGCCGCAGACGAACACCAGGGCGGTCAGGGCCGCGCGCAGGCGGTGCAGTGGCGAGGGGAGGGGGGTCTGGCGTGTCATGGTCGGTCGATCGTGAACGTCGCGCGAGTGTAGGCCGCCCTGTTGTCGGCTGTGTTGCCCGGTTCTGAATTCCGCTGTCCGACCGCCCCGACGGCGGGACGTCAAACCCCTGCTTGCTGGGAGTGCGTAGTGCGCAGCGCCGGCGCTGGCGGGGCTGCCTGTCCCCTGAACACGGGGTTCGGACACGCCCGAACCGCGCCAGCCCACCGCTACCATCAGGCTCGATTCATGAGCCAGTCTTTGGCATGGCGCATGAATCTGGCGTTTTCTGGCAGGTGCCGCACCTTGCCGACAAGGGGAATACACACCATGGAACGCACTGAACGTTTCTGCAAGATCGAGATGCTCATCCGCAGCCGCGGCTGCGTGAGCTTCGCCGATCTGATGACCGAGCTGGCCGTCTCGCGCGCCACGCTCAAGCGCGATCTGGACCACCTGCGCACCCGCATGGACGCAGCCATCGTCTACGACCGCGACCGCAATGGCTACCGCTTCGAGACCGTGGGCCGCAATGGCCGGCGCAGCTTCACGGCCGAGTCGCCGGGCGTCTGGTTCAACGAGCGCGAGATCCATGCGCTGCTGACCATGCACCAGCTGCTCGACGGTCTCGGCGTCAACGGCAGCATGAGCCGCCACCTGCAGCCGCTGCTGGACAAGCTCAACGGCATGCTCGGCACCAGCGAGACCGAGGCGCGCGAGCTGACCCGGCGCGTGCGGGTGGTGGCGCCCGTGCACCGGCCGGTGCGTGGCCGGCACTTCGAGCGGCTGGCCAGCGCGGTGCTGGAACGCCGACGCCTGCGGCTGACGGTCGACGGCGACGACGGCGGACGCGAGCGGGACCGGGTCGTTTCGCCGATGCGGCTGGTGCACGAGGACGGCGTCTGGTCCCTCGACAGCTGGGACCACGACCACGAGCTGCTCTGCCGCATTCCGCTGCCCAGCGTGCGCAGCGTGGAGCTGCTGGAAGCCCGCGCCAAGGAAGTCGCGATGCGCGTGATCGAAGCCGAACTCGACGCCGGCCTGCACCGCGCCTGAGCCACCCGGCGCCGTGGTTCGCCACGGTGCGTGCGCGATACTGGCGCCCATGCCCGAGACTGAAAGAAGCCGCCCCGCAGCGGCTGCCGCGCCCCGTTCCCCGCGCTCGCCGCGCTCCCCGATCACGCCCGGCCTGCTGGTCTTGCACGGCAACCGGCTGGAGCTGCTGCAGGAGGCCGTCTTCGCCTGGCTGGAGCGCCACCCGCTCGACCCGCTGGAGCAGGACGTGCTGCTGGTGCAGAGCAACGGCATCGCGGAGTGGATGAAGATGTCGCTGGCCCGGCGCAGTGGCGTCTGCGCGGCGACCCGGGTGGAGCTGCCGGCGCGTTTCCTCTGGCGCCTGTACCGCGCGATGCTCGGCCGCGAAGGGGCGCCGGCCCGCTCGCCGCTCGACAAGGCGCCGCTGACCTGGCGGCTCATGCAGGCCCTGCCGCAGTGGATCGACGAGCCGGGTTTCGAGCCGCTGGCGCAGTTCCTGTCCGCCTCACCCGCGGCCGATGGCACACACGACCTCGGCCGCCGCCTGCAGCTCGCCGAGCGGCTGGCCGACCTGTTCGACCAGTACCAGCTCTACCGCGCCGACTGGCTCGACGCCTGGGGCCGCGGCCGCGAGCACCTGGTCCGCGGCAACGGGGTCACCGAGCCGCTGCCCGACGACCAGCGCTGGCAGGCCCGGCTGTGGCACCGGCTGGTCGAGGGGCTGGACGCCTCCGGTCGCCGCGCGGTGCGCAGCGATGTGCACCGGCGCTTCGTCGAGGCGGTGGACGCCGGCGAGGCGCCGCGCCAGCCGCTGCCACGCCGCGTCGTGCTCTTCGGCCACAGCCACCTGCCGTGGCAGACGCTGCAGGCGCTTGCAGCATTGGCGCAGCGGGCGCAGGTGCTGCTGGCGGTGCCGAATCCCTGCCAGTTCCACTGGGCCGACATCATCGACGGCCGCGAACTGCTGCGCGCCCCGCGCCAGCGCCACGGCCACCGCCGCGGCATCGACCTCGGCGCCGTGCCGCTGGACCAGGCGCATGGCCAGTCGCATCCGCTGCTGGCCGCCTGGGGCCGCCAGGGGCGCGACTTCATTCGTCTGCTGGACGCCTTCGACGACGCGGAAACCGCCCGCCAGCGCTTCCAGATCCCGCGCATCGACCTGTTCGACGAGGGCGACGGCGACACCTTGCTCGCCCAGGTGCAGAGCGCCGTCCGCGACGGTCTGCCGATGGACGAGCTGATCACCCGCGTGCAGGCTGGCCCGTCGCTGGCCGCCGACGACCGCTCGATCGTCTTCCAGATCGCCCACAGCGCGATGCGCGAGGTCGAGGTGCTGCACGACCAGCTGCTGCACCTGCTGGCGCATCCGGGCGCCACGCCGCTCGCGCCGCGCGACATCGTCGTCATGCTGCCTGACATCGAGCCGTACGCACCGATCATCCACGCCGTCTTCGGCCAGCATGGCCTGCACGACGCGCGCCACATCCCCTACGAGATCGCCGACCTGCGCCAGCGCGGACGCCAGCCGCTGCTGATGGCGGTGGAGTGGCTGCTGCGTGTGACCGAGCAGCGCTGCACCGCCAGCGAGCTGCGCGACCTGCTCGACGTGCCCGCACTCGCCCGGCGCTTCGGCCTGCACGACGAGGACCGCGCCACCGCCGCCCGCTGGCTGGCTGGTGCCGGCGTGCGCTGGGGGCTGGACGCGGCGCAGCGCGACGGCCTCGGGCTGGGCGCCTGTGGCGAGCAGAACACGGGGCTGTTCGGCCTGCGCCGGATGCTGCTGGGCTATGCCTGCGGGCGCTCGGACAGTGCCGGCGGCAGCACGGGCGCCGAGCCGCCGTGGCGTGCGATCGAGCCGTATGACGAGATCGGCGGTCTGGACGCGGCGATCGCCGGCTCGCTGGCCGGGCTGATCGACGCGCTGCGCGTCTGGTGGCAGCAGGCGAGCGCGCCGGTGTCACCCGCGCAGTGGTTCGCGCGCGGCCAGGCGCTGCTGCAGACCTTCCTCGACCCCGCCGACGAGGACGACCGCCTGATGCTGGCTTCGCTCGACGACGCGCTCGGCCGCTGGCTCGACGACTGCGAGGACGCCGGCTTCGACGCGCCAGTGACGCTGCCCGTGCTGCGCGAGGGCTGGTTGTCGGGCGTGGACGAGCCGAGCCTGAACAGCCGGTTCCTTGGCGGCGGGGTGGTGTTCTGCACGCTGATGCCGATGCGGGCGATTCCCTTCGAGGTGGTCTGCCTGCTCGGCATGAACGACGGCGACTACCCGCGCCGCGCGCCGCGCAGCGACTTCGACCTGATGGCGCTGCCCGGCCAGCACCGCCCCGGCGACCGCGCCCGCCGCGACGACGACCGGATGCTGATGCTGGAGGCGCTGCTGTCGGCGCGGCGCGTGCTGTCCATCAGCTGGGCGGGCCGCAGCGTGCGCGACAACACCGCGCAGCCGCCGTCGGTGCTGGTCTCGCAGTTGCGCGACCACCTCGCCGCGGGCTGGGGCGGGGACGTCGTGGACCGGCTGACGACCGAGCACCCGCTGCAGCCCTTCAGCCGGCGGTATTTCGAAACCACTGGGGTGGGCGAGGGCAGCGGCGCGCTGTTCACCTACGCCCGCGAGTGGCGCGAGGCCCACGAGGCCGTACCCACCACCGCCGTCATTCCCGCGAAAGCGGGAACCCACGAACGTCCACCGACCTCGCCGGAGTGGGTTCCCGCTTACGCGGGAATGACGGGAGGGGCTGTGGCGTTGTCTGTCGCCGAGCGCCAGGCCATGCTCCCGCTGACCCTGCGCCGCCTCGAGAACTTCCTCCTCAACCCCGTGAAGGACCACTTCCGCGAGCGTCTGGGCGTCGTCTTCCAGCCGCTCGACCTGGCCGTGGCGGACGACGAGCCCTTCGACCTGAACGCGCTCGACGAGACCCTGTTGCTGCGCGAGCTGCTGGAGTCACCCGCGGCCGAAGCGCCGACCACCATCGCCGCCTGCCGTGCTGACCTGCAGGTGCGCACCGAGCGGCTGGTGCGCCGCGGCGAGCTGCCTGTGGGCGGCATCGGCCAGCGCTGGCGCGCGCAGTTCGTGCAGCAGAGCGCCCCGATGGCCTTGCAGTGGAACGCCTGGCGCCGCGAACTTGCCGAGCCGGCCAAGCCGCGCCAGGTCACCGCCGAGCTGGACGGCATCACGCTGGACGACTGGCTCGACGAGCTGCGCCAGGCGCCGGGCAGCGACCGGCCGGTCTGGCTGACGCTGGACGCGCGCCGCCTGTGCCGCTTCGACAAGAAGAGCCAGACGCTGCAGCCGCTGGCCTACAAGCTGGTGCGGCCCTGGCTGCGCCTGCTGGTGGCGGGCGCCTGCGGCATCGACCTGGAGGCGCGCATCGTGGCCCGCGACGCGCTGCTGGTGCTGGTGCCGCCGCGGGCCGCCGTGGCGCAGGCGGTGCTGGACGACCTGCTCGACGTCTGGGAGCAGGGCATGTTGCGCCCGCTGGCGGTGGCCTGCCGCACCGCGCTGGTCTGGCTGGCCGCACGCGAACAGTTCCCCGACCAGCCCGACAAGGCGGATGAGGCCGCCCGCACCTGCTTTGAGGGCGGCCACACCAGCCGCGGCGAGGTGCAGGACGCCGCGCTCGCCCGCCTCTTCCCCGACTGGGACACGCTGGCCGCCGACCCGAGCTTTGCGCAATGGGCCGAGCGCCTCTACGAGCCACTGCGCGCCTGGGCCGCCGACGAACACAGCGTCACCGTGCTGCCGCTGCCCGGTGCCCACCCCGGCGCCGACGAGGACGACGAGGACGCCCGCCATGACTGAGTCTTCCGTCCACCTGCTGGATCCGCTGACCTTGCCGCTGGCCGGCAGCCGCCTGATCGAGGCCAGCGCCGGCACCGGCAAGACCTGGACCATCGCCGCGCTCTACCTGCGCCTCGTGCTCGGCCACGGCGACCACGGCGGGCGGCCCGCGCAGCCACTCGGCCCATCGCAGATTTTGGTGATGACCTTCACCCGCGCCGCCACCCGCGAGCTGTCGGACCGCATCCGCGCCCGGCTGATCGAGGCGGCGCAGTGTTTCCGCGGCGCGGCCGAGCCGGCGCCGCACGACACCTTCCTGCACGACCTGATCGCCGACCACGGCGACGACCCGGCCGGCGAGGTCCGCTCGCAGGCCGCCTACCGCCTCGCCCTCGCCGCCGAGGCGATGGACGAGGCGGCGGTCCACACCATCGACGCCTGGTGCCAGCGCATGCTGCGCGAACACGCCTTCGACAGCGGCAACCTCTTCAACGAGGAGCTGGTCGCCGACGAGGCCGAGCTGCTGGCGCAGGCGGTGCACGACGTCTGGCGCCGCGAGGTCTACCCGCTGGGCACCGCGCCGCTGGAGGCGCTGCTGGGGGTGTGGCCGTCGGTGGCGGTGATGCAGCTGCAGGTGCAGCCGCTGCTCCACCAGACCGAGCTGCTCGGCCCCGACCCGCAGCCCCGCGCCACGCTGCAGGACTGGCTGCCGGCCTGGGTCGGGGAACGCCGCGCGACGCTGGCCACGCTCAAGACCGGCTGGGCGGACAAGGCGCGGCGCATCGCCGGCTGGATCAACGCCCAGCAGCAGGGCGGCGCGAACCCCTTCAACGGCAACCTGCTGCGCGCCAGCTCGCTGGACGCGTGGATCGAGCAGATCGTCGCCTGGGCGGAGGATCCGGAGGCGGACTCGCTGGTCCTTTTGCCCGACACCGGCCGGACCCGCCTGACGCCGGACGGCATCGCCAAGGCCTGCAAGAAGGGCTGTCGGCTGCCGCGGCTGCCCTCCGAGTTCGCCGAGTTCGAGGCATTGCAGCAGACGCTCGACACGCTGGAGCCGCTGGCGCCGCGCCTGCTGCAGCACGCCACCCACCGCGTCGCCCACCGGCTCGACCAGCTCAAGCGCCGCGGCGCCCGCTTCGGGTTCGCCGACCTGCAGGCGCGGCTCGACCAGGCCCTGTCGCCGGACGCGGGCGAGGCCGGCGAGCGCCTGCGCCAGCGCATCCTGGCGCAGTACCCGGTCGCGCTGATCGACGAGTTCCAGGACACCTCGCCGCTGCAGTACCGCCTGTTCGACCGCCTGTACCGCGTCGCCGAGCACGACCTGTCCACTGCGCTGCTGCTGATCGGCGACCCGAAGCAGTCGATCTACGGCTTCCGCGGCGCCGACATCTACAGCTACCTGCAGGTGCGCCACGCCACCGAAGGCCGCCACCACGTCCTCGGCACCAACTACCGCTCGACGCGCGCGCTGATCGGCGCCGTCAACACGGTGTTCGCGCAGGCCGAGCGGCGCTGGTCGGGCGGCGCCTTCGCGTTTGACAAGGGCGGGCCGCTGGCGCTGCCCTTCGAGCCGGTGGAGGCCAAGGGGCGGGGCGAGGTGTTCGTCCGCGGCGAACGCGCCGTGCCGGCGCTGACCGCCCGCGCGCTCGACAGCGTGCTGCCGCAGCGCTCGCTCACCGACGCGCTGGCGCAGCACGCCGCCGAGCAGCTGGTGGACTGGCTGAACGACGAGACCGTCGGCTTCCGACGCCAGGATGGTGGCTGGCAGCGGCTGGCGCCAGGGCATGTCGCGGTGCTGGTGCGCAGCCGCAAGGAGGCGGACGCCGTGCGGCAGGCGCTGCGGCGGCGCGGCGTGGCCTCGGTCTACCTGTCGGACCAGGATTCGGTGTTCGCCTCGGCCGAGGCGACCGACCTGCTGCGCTGGCTGCAGGCGGTGGCCGATCCGCTGAATGCGCCGCTCGCCCGTGCCGCCTACGCCACCGCGACCGCCGGCCTGGACCTGACCGAGCTGGCCCGCCTGGTGACCGATGAAGAGGCCTGGGACGAGCGGCTCGCGCAACTGCAGCGCCTGCGCAGCGTCTGGCAGCGGCAGGGCGTGCTGACGCTGGTGCGGCAGACGCTGCACGCGCTGGACCTGCCGGCGCGCTGGCTCGGCGCGGCGGACGCGCCGCCGGACGGCGAGCGCCGGCTGACCAACCTGCTGCACCTGGGCGAGCTGCTGCAGGCCGCCGCCGCCCAGCTCGATGGCGAGCAGGCCCAGATCCGCTGGCTGTCCGAGCAGATCCACGGGGTCGGCGGGGCGGGCGAGGAGCGCGTCGTGCGGCTGGAAAGCGACGCCGAGCTGGTGCAGGTGGTCACCGTGCACAAGTCCAAGGGGCTGGAGTATCCGGTGGTGTTCCTGCCGTTCGCGTCGTCCTGCCGCGAGGTGGACCGGCGCGGACGCCGCTTCATCACCTGGGTCGACCACGACGGCACCCGCGCGCTCGACTTCACCCTCGGCGACGACGCGATGGCCTCGGCCGAGCGCGAGCGGCTGCGCGAGGACCTGCGCCTGCTCTACGTCGCGCTGACGCGGGCGCGGCATGCGCTGTGGCTGGGGGTGGGCTTCCTCAAGACGGGCAGCAAGGGCGGCAATAAGCTGGACCGCAGCGCGCTGGGCTACCTGCTCGGTGGCGGGCAGGGCGAGCTGTCGCCGGCGCTGGCGCTGGAGCGGCTGAACGACTGGGCTGGGGCGGACGGCGAGGCGCTGCGTGGCAGCGTGTCCGTCGAGACCCTGCCCACGCGCCCCGGCTACACCCGGCTGCGGCGCACGGTGGCGCCGGCCGCGCTGGCCGAGGCGCCGCGTTACCAGGCGAGCTTCGACCGCCGCTGGAGCGTGGGTAGCTTCTCCGCGCTGGTGCGCGATCTGCGCGAGGCGGAGGGCGATCGCATGATTCCCGCGTCCTCGTGGGCGGTGGATCCGTCGCGGGACGAGCAGCTGCGCGAGGAATGGCTGGCGGATCTGGCGGCCCGGTCCGCGGACGGCGGCGGGGAGGGCGACGATGTGCTGGCCGTGCCCTCCGTGCAAGCCGACGCGGCATGGCACCGCTTCCCCAAGGGCGCACTCGCCGGCAACTTCCTGCACGAACTGCTGCAGTGGCTGGCCGAGGAGGGCTTCGACCGCTGGGACACCCCGGCGGTGCAGACCCTGATCCGCCGCCGCTGCGAGCGCCACGGCCACACCGACCGCGCCGACGAGGTGCTGGCGTGGATGGGCGCGGTGCTGCAGACGCCGCTGCCGGCGCTGGCGGGCGCGTCGCTGTCCGGGATCGGCGCCGTGCTGCCCGAGATGGAGTTCTGGATGCCGAGCGTCGCGCTGCACAGCGGCGCCATCGACCGCGTCTGCCGCACGCACCTGCTGGCCGGGCAGGCGCGGCCGGCGCTGGTGCCGCGGACGCTGCAGGGCCTGCTGATGGGCTTCGCTGATCTGGTGTTCGAGCACGATGGCCGCTGGTGGGTGCTGGACTACAAGTCCAACCACCTCGGCGACGGCGACGCCCACTACCACGCCGCAGCGCTCGACGCCGCCATGCTCGCGCACCGCTACGACCTGCAGGCGGCGCTCTACCTGCTCGCCTTGCACCGTCTGCTGCGCCAGCGGCTCGGCGCCGACTACGACCCGGCGCAACACCTTGGCGGCGCCATCTACCTGTTCCTGCGCGGCGTGCGCGGGCCGCAGGCGGGTTGCGTGGTGGTGCCGGCGCCGCTGGCACTGCTCGATGCGCTGGAAGCGTGTCTGGACGACGAGACCGCTGAACCAGACGCGGGCGCCGATGCCGATGCCGATGCCGACCTTGACCCGATGGTGAGTCCCTGATGCCGCAGTCCTTTCCGCCCGAGCCCGAGCAGTACGACTTCAGTTTCGACACCGATCCGATGGACGGCCTCGACCCGGACGATCCAGGGCCTGAGGGGTACACCGCAGCCGCTGTCACGCTCAACGCGACCGAGGCGACCGACGTGACCGGTTTGCAGACCGGGCCGCTGACTACCGCTGAGCTGCTCGCCGAACTCGACCGCTGGTGCGACGCCGGCTGGCTGCGCCGGCTGGACGTTGCGCTGGCGCGCTGGCTGTCGGCCGAACTGCCGGACGCCGCGCCCGAACTGCTGCTGTGCGCCGCCTTGCTCGCCCAGCGCGAGAGCCGCGGCCACACCTGCATCGCGCTGGACGAACTGCTGCACCAGCGCCGCCCGGACGCGATCGCCCGTCCGGACGACGACGCCTGGCTCGACGGCCCCGCCGCAGCCCGCGCCGCACTGGCCGCCACCCTGCAGCGCCTCTCGCCCGACATTGCCGACTGGCTGAACCACCTGCAAGCCAGCGCCGCCGTGGACGAGGGCGCCGCCGCAGCCAGCGGACAGGCGCCGCTCGTCCTGGAAAACGAGGCCGACGGCGCACGCCTCTACCTGCGCCGCCACTGGCGTGACGAACAGTCCGTCGCCGCCGCCGTCCTCGCCCGCACCGTCACCCCCCAAACCCCCCGTCATCCCCGCGCAAGCGGGGACCCACGCCCGCAAGACCCGCTCCCCGACCCCC
>NZ_CAWURG010000053.1:0-32312 GCF_963924895.1 uncultured Sphaerotilus sp. | reverse complement strand
GGGCAATCGCGCTCGGTTCCGATCGGTCGTGTCTCAAAACGCGCGCGATTCGGAACGGTTTCTGCGCATTCTGTGATCAGGCGATTTGATGCAGATGTTTTGCGTAAGTCGTTGATCAGAAAAGGGAAAACGTGTTTTTCGCGCCTGCCCTGTGTGTCTCAATTCGAGTGATCCCCCACAGTGGCTTCAGGCGCTGGTTGTCCGTGTCGAGCTTGCAGTCCGACGCCTTCGGGAACCGCAACCCGGCGTCTCGGCCAGCCATGCCGTGTCCGGGTCGTTGCGCCACGCCGTCAGCCAGCGGCACATCACCACGTAGCCCGAGAACTTCTCACCAGCGGCCCGCAGTCGCTGCTGTTCGCCAATGGCCCGGTTCCACACCCAGCGGCACGCGCCCGCGAACCGGCGCAGGGCGTGTGCGGTGCCGGGCTTGGGGCGCAACTGGAAGCGGAAGGCTCGAATGGACATGATTGATACTGTATATAAAACCAGTCAAAAATGCCACAGGAAACTCAACCACCAAGCCAACGGCTCGCTGCGCGAGCCTGCGCTCCCTGAAGGACGGGGCTTCTCGCGCTTTCTGGTGAAATTGCTCGCTCCGGGTGGGCGGATCAGCGCTGTTCATCGGAAGGTCAGCGGATCGGAGTGCGGGTTTGCCACAATTCACCGCATCGCAGTTGCCTGAGAAACCACCCCCATGCCCACCATTCTCCTGACCGGCGCCACCGGCTACATCGGCTCCCACACCTGGATCGCGCTCAAGGAAGCCGGCTTCCAGGTGCTGGGCGTGGACAACTTCGCCAACAGCTCGCCCGTCGTGCTGGACCGCCTGACCACCCTGCTGGGCGAAAAGCCGGTGTTCGAGGAAGCCGACGTCAACGACACCGCCCGCATGGAGGACATCATTGCCCGCCACGGCGTGTCGGCCGTCGTCCACTTCGCCGCGCACAAGGCGGTCGGCGAATCGACGCAGAAGCCGCTCGAATACTTCCGCAACAACCTCGGCGGCCTGGTCAGCGTGGCCACCGCGATGAGCAACCAGGGTGTCAAGGCACTGGTGTTCAGCTCCTCGGCCACCGTCTACGGCCAGCCCGAGCGCCTGCCGATCACCGAGGACTGCGCGCTCTCGACCACCAACCCCTACGGCATGACCAAGCTGCTGGGCGAGCAGATGCTGCGCGAGCTGGAAGCGTGCGACCCGACGTGGGCCATCGCCTACCTGCGCTACTTCAACCCGGTCGGCGCCCACGCCAGCGGCCTGATCGGCGAAGACCCGCGCGGCATCCCCAACAACCTGATGCCCTACGTCACGCAGGTCGCTGTCGGCAAGCGCGCGCACCTGCAGGTCTTTGGCGGCGACTACGACACCGCCGACGGCACTGGCGTGCGCGACTACATCCACGTCGTCGACCTCGCCGCCGGCCACGTCGCGGCGCTGCGCCACCTGCTCGAAGCGAAGTCCTCGGTCACGGTCAACCTCGGCACCGGCCAGGGTTACAGCGTGCTCGACGTCGTCAAGGCCTTCGAGCGCGCCAGCGACCGCCCGGTCCCGTACAAGATCGTCGACCGCCGCCCGGGTGACATCGCGGCCTGCTACGCCGACCCGGCCGCCGCCGAACGCGTGCTGGGCTGGAAGGCCGAGCGCGGCATCGACCAGATGTGCCAGGACAGCTGGCGCTGGCAGTCGATGAATCCGCAGGGGTTTGTCGGCTAATATTCTATCAATCATGAAGAAGGGGGATTCATGAGCTTCATTGAAAATGTAATCAACGAATGCAAGCCAATGGAGTCGTTGCTGCGCGCGCACTTCGGCGCCACTGGCTATGGCTTGGGACAAATGGCAAGGTCCGCGGAAGATAATCTGGATGCCGACTTAATTCGTCGCATAAAAAAGATCGCCCGCATCAGAAACAGGCTGGCCCACGAAGCGGACTACAGCCACGGAGAGGAGCATCAACCGGGGTTCTTGAAAGAGTGCCAATCGGTGCATGCCCGACTGCAATCATTGGTATCTGACGAGCGCGCCGATGAAGAATCGAATGAAGGCGACGAGGTCGATGACGAACTCGATCCGACCCGAGAAGAAGCCATCGCTTCCATAGGGGACACGCTGGAAAACATTGAAGCGCATCGACAAACCTTAGCCGAAATATCGGGAGCACTGGAGGATGGCTTCCTTATTGTAATCAATGCAAACAACCTACCTCTTGAAATTCAAGTCGAGTCGGATCTAATTGATGATGATGAGCAGTCACATCGAATAAGTCTTGAACCCTATGGGATTGCATCTATCATTGATGAGGCTACTCTCACCATAAAAACCAAGCGCAAGGGCCGGACAAAGGTCGAAACATCACAGTTCAGCGTTGATTCTGAAACCTGTCTTTTCTACCGCATCTCTCTAGACGGAGAGGGGTTAGTATCGATAGATCCAGATCCTTCATGCCTAGAAAGGCTGTTGAAAACATTTTCACCTGATTGATGCTCAGGGTGCATAGAGCTTGGCAGAGTTCTACATCTAACTAGGTGTGGCATGCTTCGGGGATGAAAATCGATTTCGTCTCCGACGTCTCCTGCCCGTGGTGCGCCATCGGGCTCAACGCACTGGAACAGGCGCTCGCGCGGGTCGGCCCCGAGGTACAGGCCACGCTGCACTTCCAGCCCTTCGAGCTGAACCCGTCGATGCCCGCCGAAGGGCAGGACATCGTCGAGCACCTGACCGAAAAATACGGCATCTCCGCCGAGCAGATCGCCGCCAACACCGAGGCCATCCGCCAGCGCGGCGCGGGTGTCGGCTTCGCGTTCGGCCTGGGCAAGCGCAGCCGGATCTACAACACCTTTGATGCGCACCGGCTGCTGCACTGGGCCGGGCTGCAATCCGCCGAGGCCCAGCGCCGGCTCAAGCACGCGATGTTCAAGGCCTACTTCACCGACGGTCTCAGCCCGGGGGACCATGCGGTGCTGCTCGCCGCGGCCACCGCCGCAGGGCTGGACGCCGACGCGGCCCGCGCCGTGCTGGACAGCGATGCCCACGCCGACGACGTGCGGGAGCACGAATCCTTCTACCAGCAGGCTGGCATCCGCTCGGTGCCGGCGGTCATCCTCAACGACCGACACCTGATCTCCGGTGGGCAGCCGGTCGAGGTGTTCGAGCAGGCGCTGCGGCAGATCGCGGCTCAGGAGGGTTGAGCCCGGGCCCGGCGGGGCTCTGCGACAATTCCGGCATGAACACCCAGGACATCCCCGCCTACATGACCCGCGTCGGCGAGGCCGCCCGCGCCGCCGCGACCCGGATGGCCGCCGCCTCCACGAGCGCCAAGAACCGCACCCTGCTGGCCCTGGCCCGCCTGCTGCGCGACAACGTGGCCGCACTCGACGCCGCCAACGCGCTCGACCTGAACGCCGCCGCGGCCAACGGCCTGTCCGGCCCGATGCTCGACCGCCTCAAGCTCGGCGCCAAGGTCATCGCCACCGTCGCCGAAGGCTGCGAGCAGCTGGCCGCGATGCCGGACCCGGTCGGCGAGATCACCGGCGTCAAGCGCCGTCCGACAGGCATCAGCGTCGGCCAGATGCGCGTGCCGCTGGGCGTGTTCGGCATGATCTACGAGAGCCGCCCGAACGTGACGATCGAGGCCGCCTCGCTGGCCATCAAGAGCGGCAACGCCTGCATCCTGCGCGGCGGCTCGGAGGCGATCCACTCCAACCTGGCGCTGTGGAAGCTGGTGCAGGCTGCGCTGGTCGAAGCCGGTCTGCCCGCCACCGCGGTGCAGCTCGTCGAGACCACGGACCGCGCCGCCGTCGGCCAGTTGATCGCGATGCCGGCGTTTGTCGACGTGATCATCCCGCGCGGCGGCAAGGGCCTGATCGAGCGCATCTCGGCGGAAGCCAAGGTGCCCGTCATCAAGCACCTCGACGGCAACTGCCACACCTACATCGACGCCGAGGTCGACATTGCGCAGGCGCTGGTCGTCACCGACAACGCCAAGACGCAGAAATACAGCCCCTGCAACGCGACCGAGTCGCTGCTGGTGCATGTGAACCAGGCGACAGCGTTCCTGCCGCAGATCGGCGCGATCTTTGCCGCGAAGGGTGTCGAGATGCGCGCCTGCCCGCGCGCCAAGGCGATCCTGTCGGACGTGCCCGGCGCGACCGTGGTGGACGCGACTGAGGCCGACTGGTCCGAGGAATACCTCGCACCCGTCATCAGCGTGAAGGTGGTGGACACGCTGGACGAGGCCATCGCCCACATCAACCACTACAGCTCGCACCACACCGAAGCGATCCTGACGACCAACCACCCGAACGCGATGCGCTTCCTGCGCGAGGTGGACTCGGCCAGCGTGATGGTCAATGCGAGCACGCGCTTCGCCGACGGCTTCGAGTACGGCCTGGGCGCCGAGATCGGCATCTCGACCGACAAGTTCCACGCCCGCGGCCCGGTCGGGCTGGAGGGGCTGACCTCAATGAAGTGGGTCGTGCTCGGCCAGGGCGAGATCCGCCAATGAACGTCACCGCCGCCCGCGACCCGCGCACCGCCCTTGTGCTCTTCTCGGGCGGCCAGGACTCGACCACCTGCCTGGCCTGGGCGCTGGAGCGCTTCCGGCGCGTCGAGACGGTCGGCTTCGACTACGGCCAGCGTCACCTGATCGAGATGGACTGCCGCCTGACCGTGCGCGAGGCGCTGCGCGCGCAGTTCCCGCACTGGGCCGACCGGCTCGGCGACGACCACGTGCTCGACCTCGGCCTGATCGGCCAGCTCTCCGACACCGCGCTCACCGCCGAGCGCGAAATCGAGTTCCAGGCGAACGGCCTGCCGAACACCTTCGTGCCCGGCCGCAACCTGCTGTTCCTCGGCTTCGCAGCGACGCTGGCCTACCGGCGGGGCGCGTCGGTGCTGGTCGGCGGCATGTGCGAGACCGACTATTCGGGCTACCCGGACTGCCGCGACAACACGCTCAAGGCGCTGCAGGTGGCGCTGTCGCTCGGCCTGGCCACGCCGATGACGCTGGAAACGCCACTGATGTTCCTGACCAAGGCGCAGACCTGGGACCTGTCCGAACAGCTGGGGGGACGGACGCTGATCGAGCTGATCATCGAGCACACCCACACCTGCTACCTCGGCGAGCGCGGCCAGCGCCACCCGTGGGGCCACGGCTGCGGCCACTGTCCGGCGTGCGAGTTGCGCCACAAGGGCCACGCGGACTGGCTCGCCGACGCAGGCTGATCCCCGGCGGCCACCGTGCTGCCCACCCTGGAGACACGCGATGAACATTGCCACCCTGGTGATCCTGGCGGTGCTGGCGTTCTGGATGCTCGGCGCCCACAAGCGCCTCAAGCGCCTGCGCAGCAAGACCCACCACAGCTATGGCCCCCTGGCCAGCCACCTGCGCCACCGCCACGCCGTGGCACTGGCACTGGCCCAGGCCGCGCGCCCGCTGCTGTCCGGTGACCAGCATCCCGTTGCCGCCCAGCTGATCGATGCGGCGCGGCAGGCCGGCCGCGCCACCGACGAGGCGCAGGCCCGCGGCATGCGCGGCAATGCGCTGCAGGTGGTCGGCGCCGCCGAAGAGTCGCTCGGCACGCTGCTCGACACGCTGGTCAGCGAGTTGCAGGACCTGACCTCGGGCCTCGGCCCCGAGCCGGCCATCACCGAGCTGCTGCGCCAGCGCGACGCGCTGCAGGAGCAGATCCACATCAGCCGGCTGGTCTACAACCGCGAAGCCGAGCGCTACAACCACGCGCTGCACGTCTTCCCGACCACGCTGGTCGGACTGGCCTGGGGCTTCAAGACCGCCCCGCTGCTCTCCGGACAGGCGGCGCTGCGCCTGGCCGGCCATCCGAGCCACCCGATGCCGCTCTGAACGCAGGCTTGCGGAAACACTTTTCGGCTGGACAAGGCAGCGCCTCGGGGGGCAGGATGCCAAGACTTGCCGAATCTGCCATTTTTTGCATGCCCGCCCCTCTCCTGCTGCGTGCTCCACCCAGGCTGGACCCCGTGTCGCAGGACGCCTGGTCGCGGCTCGTGCGCCTGCGCAGCGAGGGCGAGCGCCGGGCCGCCGTGCTCGCGCTGCTGATGACCCCGGACAGTGCCCGCGAACGGCGCGCCTGGACGGACGCCACCCGCGGCGTCGATGCCAGCCCCCAGGTGCGCGGCTGGACACAGCAGCTGCCGCCCGGTGGCCGCCTGTCGGCGCTGGCGGTGCTGCTGCAGCAATGCGCCGCCGAGCCGCTGGAGGAGCGGCAGGCCCTGCTGCAGAGCCTGCGCCGCATGATGTGCGCCGACGGGCAGATCCGTCCGATCGACCGGCTGGCCTGGCTCGCGGTGCGCCACCGGCTGGCCGGGCCGGCCCGCCCCCACCGCGGCGGCGTGCGCGAGCACAACGAGCTGGAACACCTGCCGCTTGCGCTGCGCCAGGCCATCGCGCACTTCACCGCCTACCTCGCCCGCATGGTTCCGGAAGGTGCACCGGACGTGGACGGGGTCCTCGTCGGCGCGGCGGGCACCACCTGGTACGACACGGTGATGCGCGGCGTCTGGGGCGCCGAGGCCCCGCCACCGACCTGCCATGTGCCGGACGTGGACGGCCTCGGCCGCGCCTTGCAGGCGCTGCAGGCCCTCGGCTGGATGCACCGCCCGGTGCTGGCGCGGCTCTGGACCGATGCGGCCACCACCCGCCCGGGCCTGCTCGTGCACGCCGGCGAAGCCCTGCCGGCGGCCGCCGAGGCGCTCTGGCTGGCCTGCGCGCTGCTCGACACACCGCAGCCGCCCGCGCTCTCCTGCCATTTCATTCAGGCCCCGGTGGCCTCCGGTCAGGAACTGCAGGCCGGCGGCACGTAGACTGCCGCCCGTGAACTCCACCGCTGCAACTTCCTCCCACGCCCACAGCCTGCCGCTGTCCCGCCTGCTCGCCCACACGGCCGACGCCGTTGCTGCCGTGCGCAGCGGCCGCTCGCTGACGGAGGCACTGGCCGCCTGTCCCGCGCCCGCCCGCCCGGGCACCCAGTCCCTCAGCTTCCACGTCATGCGCTGGATGGGCGGCGCCGAAGCCGCCCGCGAGCGCCTGGCCCCGCGCATGCCGCCGCCGCGCGTCGACGCGCTGCTGATCACCGCGCTGGCCCTGCTCTGGCCGGACGCCGCCGCGCCCTACCCGGACCACACGCTGGTCGACCAGGCCGTCGCCTGCGCGCACCAGATCGCCCCCAAGAGCGCGAGCTTCGTCAACGCGATCCTGCGCCGCTTCCTGCGCGAGCGGGACGCGCTGGTCGCCGACCTGAAAGCGACGCTGCCGGTCGCCCGCCACCAGCACCCGCGCTGGTGGATCGACCAGCTGCAGCGCGACTGGCCCCGCCAGTGGACCGAACTGCTGGCCGAAGCCAACCAGGCCGCGCCGATGATGCTGCGGGTCCATGCCGGCCACGGCGATGCCGCCCGCTACGTGGCCGAACTCGCCGCGGCGGGTCTGGGCGCGGTGGCCGTCGGCGCCCACGCGGTCGTGCTGGACCAGCCGGTGCCGGTGCAGCTGCTGCCCGGCTTCGCGGAAGGCCGGGTCTCGGTCCAGGACCTGTCCGCGCAACGCGCCGCCCCGCTGCTGCTGGGCACCGGCCCGGACGCCCTGCCCGCCGGTGCCCGCGTGCTGGACGCCTGCGCCGCACCCGGCGGCAAGACCGCGCACCTGCTGGAGCTGCGGCCGGATCTGGAACTGCTCGCCCTCGACAGCGACGCTGTCCGGCTGCAGCGGGTCGCGGAAACGCTGGCACGCCTGCACCTGCTCGGCGCCCGCACCGCCGCCGCCGACGCCCGCGACACCGCCGCATGGTGGGACGGCCGGCCCTTCGACGCCATCCTGCTCGATGCTCCCTGCAGCGCCTCGGGCATCGTGCGCCGCCATCCGGACGTGCGCTGGCTGCGCCGCGCCAGCGACATCGGCGACCTCGCCCGCACCCAGCGCGCGCTGCTCGACACGCTGTGGCCGCTGGTGCGCCCGGGCGGGCGGCTGGTGTACGCCACCTGCTCGGTCTTCCGGGCGGAGGGTGCCGGTCAGATTTCAGCGTTTTTGCAACGCCATGCCGACGCCAGCGCCGGACAGGCGCCCGGCCACCTGCTGCCGCTGACCGACAATCCGCCGCAGGCAGGTGCCACGGTGCCCGTGCCGGCCGGCGATGGATTTTTCTACGCCCGGCTGGACAAGCAGCCCTGATCCGTTCTTTCTCTGCGCCGGAAGCCCCGGTCCCACGCCAACGTGCCGCTCGTGTCGACGCCCCCGATTGCCCGCTGCACCCGCCGCCCTGGCGGGCGCATGCGCCTGCGCACGGCGGTGATCGTGTGCCTGACGCTGCTCAGCCTGCTGCTGACGGCGGTGCCGGCCCGTGCGCTGGACCTGCTGCGCCTGGACGCCCAGCGCAGCGAACGGGGAGTGCAGGTGAATTTCGAGACCCGTTTCGACCTGCCGGCGGGGGTGGAAGACGCCTTGCAGCGCGGTGTGGCGCTGCATTTCCTGGCCGAGGCGGTGCTGATGCGCTCGCGCTGGTACTGGCGCGACAAGGAACTCGCCCGCGCCACCCGCACCTGGCGCATCGCCTACCAGCCGCTGACCTTCAGCTACAAGGTCAGCCAGGGTGGGCTGTCGCAGACCTACCGCTCGCTCGGCGAGGCGCTGCGGGCGCTGCAGCGCTTCAGCCAGTGGCGCATCGCCGACCAGGTGTCGGCCGACGAGGACCGCTGCTACGTCGAATTCACCTACAAGCTCGACACCGAGCAGCTGCCTCGGCCGCTGCAGATCGGCATCGGCAGCCAGCCGGAATGGACACTGGGTGTGGCGCGTACCATCGCCCTGCCCGACTGACCCTGCCGACATGAGCCGCCGTTCCCTGCGCTGGACCCTGCTGATCGCCCTGCTGGCGGTGGGCGGCACCGTGCTGGTGCTGGCCTTCCTGCTGTCGATCGCCACCAACAACCGGGTGCTGTACGAGCGCAACTACGGGTGGCTGCTGTGGGTGAACATCGGGGTGGCCGCCGCGCTCGGACTGGTCATCCTGGTGGCCCTCACGCACCTGGCGCGGCGCATGCGCCACGGCAAGTTCGGCAGCAAGCTGCTGTTCAAGCTCGCCGCCATCTTCGCCTTCGTCGGTGTGCTGCCGGGGGCGCTGATCTATGGCGTGTCCTACCAGTTCGTCTCGCGTTCGATCGAGAGCTGGTTCGACGTCGAGGTCGAGGGCGCGCTGGAATCCGGTCTCAACCTCGGCCGTACCACGCTGCAGCTGCTGGTCAACGACGTCGCCACCAAGACCCGCCTGGCCGCTGAAAACGCCACCGAGAACTCCGACCGGCTCAAGCTGCTGACGCTGGAGCGCCTGCGCGAGCAGCTCTCGGCGCAGAGCGTGGCGCTGCTGTCGCCCACCGGGCAGGTGATCGTGTCGGCCGGCGGCGTGGTGGGCGCCGCCATGCTGCCCGACCGGCCGACCGCCACCATGATGCGCCAGGCGCGCAACCTGCGCGTCTTCGCCCAGCTCGAAGGCCTGGACGCGGACACCCCGCCCGACCCGCTGGACAAGTCCGCCAGCCAGGCGCGCGTGCGGGCGATCGCCTGGATGCCGTCCAACAGCTTCAGCCTCGGCAGCGAGGACCGCTACCTGCAGGTCACCCAGCTCGTGCCGCCGGAGCTGGCCGCCAACGCGCTGCGCGTGCAGACTGCGTACAGCGAGTACCAGCAGCGCGCCCTCGGCCGCGGCGGGCTGCGCAAGATGTACATCGGCACGCTGACGCTCACGCTCATCCTCGGCGTCTTCAGTGCGCTGCTGATGGCGGCCGGCCTGGGCCACCAGCTCGGCCGGCCACTGGTGATGCTGGCCGAGGGCGTGCGCCAGGTGGCCAGCGGCGACCTGAGCCCGACCGAGGTCTTCGCCTCGCGCGACGAACTGGGCGGACTGACCCGCTCCTTCGCCGTGATGACGCAGCAGCTGGCCGACGCGCGCGGCCTCGTGCAGCGCAGCCTGGCCGAGGTCGAGAGCGCCAAGACCCACCTGCAGACCATCCTCGACAACCTCACCTCCGGCGTCATCGTCTTCGACGCCGATGGCACGATCAACACCGTCAACCCCGGTGCGGCCCGCATCCTGTGCGTCGCCCCGAGCGCCTGGGCCGGCCAGACGCTGGACCAGCTGCCCGGTCTGGAGGCCTTCGCCCGCACCGTTGCCCAGCACTTCTCGACCCATGCTGCCGATCTGGATGCCGGTGAGCATGGCGACGCTGGCCGCGGCCACTGGCAGGAAGCCCTCGCGCTAGGACATGCCGAATCGGGCCAGACCCTGCTGGTGCGCGGCGCGCTGCTGCCCGAGGGCGCGCGCCTGATCGTCTTCGACGACATCACCGACGTGGTCTCGGCGCAGCGCAGCGTGGCCTGGGCCGAGGTCGCGCGGCGGCTGGCCCACGAGATCAAGAACCCGCTCACGCCGATCCAGCTCTCGGCGGAGCGGCTGCAGCACAAGCTCGAAGCGAAACTTACAGGCACGGACCAGCAGATGCTGGTGCGCTCGGTCGGCACCATCGTGGCGCAGGTCCAGTCGATGAAGACCCTGGTCAACGAATTCCGCGACTACGCCCGCCTGCCGGCCGCCCAGCTGCTGCCGATCGACCTCAACGAGCTGGTCACCGAGGTGCTCGGCCTGTACGCGGTGCAGCAGGAAAGCGGCCGGCTCCACGCGCAACTGGCGCCTGATCTGCCAGCGTTGGCCGGAGATGCGAGCCAGTTGCGGCAAGTCATCCACAATCTGGTTCAGAATGCACTCGACGCCGTGGACGACCAGCCAGGTGGACAGGTCACCATTTCGACCGAGGCCGCGCGGCTGGATGACGGCTCGGCGCGTGCCATTCGCCTCAAGGTGGTGGACAATGGCCCAGGTTTCTCCGAAAAAATCCTGAAACGTGCGTTCGAACCTTACGTCACCACCAAAGCCCGCGGCACGGGTCTCGGGCTGGCGGTGGTCAAGAAGATCGTCGAGGAACACGGCGCCAAGATCCGGTTGAACAACTTGTCCGACGAAACACAGGAAGCTGCCCACGGCCCGACGCGAACCGGGGCGCAGGTATCCATTTCCTTTTCGCGGTGGGCTCGCCCACCCTCTGCCGACGTCAGCGCGTCCTGATCACCCATGGCCAATATTCTTGTCGTCGATGATGAAATGGGCATTCGTGCCCTGCTGCAAGAAATCCTGACCGACGAAGGGCACAGCGTCGAGCTGGCCGAAAACGCCGCTCAGGCACGCACCCTGCGTGAACGCCAGCGCCCCGATCTGGTGCTGCTGGACATCTGGATGCCCGATGTGGACGGCATCACCCTGCTCAAGGAATGGGGCACCGGCTCGCAGCTCAACATGCCGGTGATCATGATGTCCGGTCACGGCACCATCGACACCGCGGTCGAAGCCACCAAGTACGGTGCGATGGCCTTCCTCGAAAAACCGATCACGCTGCAGAAGCTGCTGCGGGCGGTCGAACAGGGGCTGTCCAAGCCGGCGCCACGCGGCGCAGCCCCGGCGGGCGGCACCAGCGCACCCGAGACGGGCAGCCAGGGCCTGGCCCGCATCGAGCGCGCGGACTATCTGCCCGCCGTGGAAACCGCGCACTACGCTGCACCGTCCCACAGCCATTCCAATGGCAGCGGCGCCACCCTGTCGCCCAGCATCACCATGGCCAGCGGCCCCCAGGCCGAGCAGATCTTCCTGCTGGACCGGCCGCTGCGCGAAGCCCGTGACGCGTTCGAGAAGGCCTATTTCGAGTTCCACCTTGCCCGCGAGAACGGCAGCATGACCCGTGTGGCCGAGCGCACCGGGCTGGAACGCACCCACCTGTACCGCAAGCTCAAGCAACTCGGCGTTGACCTGACCCGCAACAAGCGCGGTGCGAGTTGATCGTCCGAAAATATTTTCGAGCGTAGCTATTGCGTGATTCGAAATTCACGTGTCATAATAGCGCTCTCTTGACGGCCAAGTAGCTCAGTTGGTAGAGCAGCGGATTGAAAATCCGCGTGTCGGTGGTTCGATTCCGCCCTTGGCCACCAGAATTCTGTAATGAAATCAACGGGTTAGGTGCTCAGGCTCCTGGCCCGTTTTTCTTTGTACCCACCAGGACAAGCACATCCCAAGTCTCCACCCCGGAACACCCTTCCACCTCAACGAATCCGCCGGTCTGGCCCAGTTCGGTCTGGCCCACACGAAAGTCGTCGCCTACCTGAGCGAGTCCGTGTGCAGAGCCCGCTTCAAGCCCGCGCACCGCAACGCCAGCTTCTCCGAACTGCTCGTGACCAACGCCGAGCACATCAACGCCGCGGTGTCGCGCCGGTTCACCTCAGGGGCCGAGAGCACCTTCGTGCTGCGCCCGACCGACTTCTGATCGGCGGCACGGCCAGTCCGCGGCCTTGCCCAGGGCATTGACCGGCAGCCGGTCACCGAGCGTGAAGGCCTTGGGGCGCTCCGCAGCCGTCAGGCGCTGCGCCACCCAGCGCGCCAGTTCATCGGGCAGCACCTGCTGATCGGCGCCTGCCCGGGGCACGACAAACGCCTTGAGCCGCTCGCCCTCGTCGGGCGACATGCGCCGCACGGCGGCTTCCTGCACCTGCGGATGGGCCAGCAGCACCTGCCGCACGCGGTCCGGAAACACGTTGGTGCCGCCGACCTGCACGGCCTGGTCCAGCCGCCCGCTGACCGTGAAGTCCACGGCACCACACCAGTCGAGCTGGTCCTGCAGCGGCTGCGTGCGCTGTCCGCCCTGCGGCTCCTCGCGTTGCAGGACGCGGTCGTCGCCGCAGGGGCGGGACCAGTGCGGCATCAGCCGGAACGGTCCGGCCGGGGTGTCACGCCAGCCGATGCCGGCGGTTTCCGAACTGCCGTAGACCTGCACCAGTCGCTGCAGACCACACCCGATCAGCTGATCGGCCAGTCCAGCTGGACAGGGCGCCGTGGAACTCACCCCCACCACACCGGGTGGCAGCCCGCCGCCATGGCGTGCCACCAGCGCCCAGTGGGCCGGATGGCTGACCAGCAGATCCCCTGGCGCCAGGAGACCTGCCAGCGCCTGGGGCGTCACCCGACGCACATCCTGCACCCCCGCACCGTCCCAGCGCAGTGGTAGCAGCACGGTGAACAGGAAGCCGTAGATGTGGTGGGCCGGCACGGCGCTGAACACCCTGCGGCGCCCCGCCAGCAACTCGCTCAGGAAATCGACCTCCTGCTCCAGCGAGGCCAGTTCGTGGACGCAAGGCTTCGGCGTTCCGCTGCTGCCGGAGGTGCGGAAGGTCAGGCGCTGGCTGACATGGTCCAGGCCGAGGCGGGCCAGTTCGACCCAGTCGCCAAAGCGTCGGCGCACCAGCAACAGGTCCTCGACGCCGCTCTCGTGCAGGTGCAGCGCCTCGTTCAGCGCCGAGGCCACCGCCATCCGCTCCAGCGAATCCAGGCCCAGCCCCTCTTCATCGAGCAGCATGCCGGACGACCAGGGCAGCGCCGGAATGGCACACCCACCCGGACGCAGGTGGGCGAGTTCATCCGCGATCAGATCGGCCAGGAACCGCTCCAGCACGCCGGGCACGCACCACCAGCCAATGCGCTGCAACGGGGTCGCCATCGCGCTCACAGCCGCTTGACGAAGATCCAGAACGTGTCACCCGACATCGCGCGCTTCATGTGGACCTTCACCTTGGTGGCCTTCATCTGGTTGTCGAAGACGTACTCGAACACGGTGTTCAGATCGCCGTCCTTCACGCCGGCATCGAAGATGCCCTTGAACGCAGGCCGGTTGGTGCAGGGGGCGACATCGCGGAAGAAATTGCGGCCGATCACCGCCTGCGGATCCCGCCCCGTGATGGCGCCTTCGGTCGCGTTGTACTTGAGGATCTTGCCGTCGGCATCGACTTCCACGGCACCGAAGGCCAGCTTGTTGAGCTGCGCCGGATTCAGCCGGGCCAGCACGTTCTCGATGTCGGTCTTGCCGAAATTGATCATTTCGACCTTGGGGAATGCTGCAATCGTCATGGCACGGACCTGTTCAGGGGAGGAATCCTGCTCATCGGCCAATCTGCCCGGGCCTTGAGACTGATCGTCAGCGACTCAGAAGCGCTCCCATTCGTCGGTTCCGGTGCGCTCTGGTACAGCCGCTGGGGGCGCAGAGGCTGGTGGTGCAGCGTGCCCGGACTGGCGGGGGATCGACCTGGCCGCCTTCTGCGCAAAGTCGGGGCGGCTCACGTTGCCGGCCCGGTCCTCGCCGCGGCGCTCGCTGCCACTCCAGGCATCGTTCGCAACCGGCAGGTACGGCTGGGCGCTGGCACTCGCAGCCCCCGCAGACCCGAGCTTGAACAGCGCCACCGCCTGCACCAGTTCGTGGGCCTGCTGCTTGAGTCCCTCTGCCGCGGCTGCCGACTCCTCGACCAGCGCCGCGTTCTGCTGCGTCACCTGGTCCATCTGGCCGACGGCCTGCCCGACCTGCTGCACGCCGAGACTCTGCTCGGCACTGGCCACGCTGATCTGGGCGACGATCTCGCTGACACGCTTGATGGCCTCGACCACCTCGTCGACCGTGCGACCGGTCTGGCTGACCAGCGCGGACCCTTGCTCGACCCGCTCGACGCTGGCGTTGATCAGGGTCTTGATTTCCCGCGCTGCAGCCGCCGACCGCTGGGCCAGCGAGCGCACCTCGCCCGCCACCACCGCAAAGCCGCGGCCCTGCTCGCCGGCCCGCGCGGCTTCCACCGCGGCGTTCAGCGCCAGGATGTTGGTCTGGAAGGCGATGCCGTCGATCACGCCGATGATCTCGGCGATCTTGCGCGACGCGGCGCTGATGCCGTCCATCTTCTCCACGACCTGACCCACCATCTCGCCACCGCGCACCGCGATGCTGGTCGCGTTCTGGGCCAGGGCGTTGGCCTGCCGGGAACTCTCGGCGTTGTTGCTGACGGTCGTGTTGAGCTGCTCCATCGTCGCAGCGGTTTCCTCCAGGGCGCTGGCCTGCTGCTCGGTGCGGGCGCTCAGATCCAGATTGCCCTGGGCGATCTGCACGCTGGCCGTGGCCACGCTGTCGGCGTTCTGGCGCACGCTGCCCACCACCCGGATCAGCGAGGCCTGCATCGCCGCCATCGCCGTCATCAGCTCGCCCAGTTCGTCGCGGGAGGTCGCTGGCGGCGCATGGCTCAGGTCTCCAGCGGCAATGCGCGCGGCCGAAGCACGCGCCGACTCCACCGCGGCCGAGATCGACCGCGTCACCGTCCGGCCCAGTGCAATGCCCAGCGCGCTCAGCAGCAGACAGGACCCGAGCAGCAGCCACTCGAACTGGCGGGTCGCCTGCATGTGCGCCGTCAGCCTCGCCTCCAGCACCTCACCGGCCTGCTGCTCCAGCGCATAGACCTGGTCGAGCGATTCCGTCATGGCCTTGAAGTAGTCGGCCGAGGCCAGGGTCAGCGCCGCGGCGTCCACGATCCGTTCCTGCGTCAGCTTCTGCGCGGTCGCGGTTGCCGTCTGGACGCGGGCCAGGCTGTCGGCCAGCCGGACCTTCGCGGCCGGCTCCACGTCGAAGACCTTCTCCAGATTGAGCGCCACCTCGCGCAGCTGGAGTTGCATCATCTGGCCCAGGACCAGCATGCCGGCCTTCTGGTCGGAGGTCACCTCCTGGCGGGTCAGGGCCAGCGCGCCCATGCCCCCCAACTGCCCCAGCAGTTCGGACAGTGCCGGCGCTTTCTGGAGCCCAGCGACGGCCAGGAAATAGGTGCCCGGATCGGACTCCAGGATCAGCCCGGACACGTCCAGCACACGGCCATGCAGCTCCAGCGTGCGGGCAAGCAAGGCCGTGTGACGCTCGAAACTCTGTGGCGCCGACAGGCTGCGGCCCGCCACGTCCTTGGCCAGCGCCCGCCATTCACTCGCCACTTGCTCCCACTCCGTCCGCAGGCGCGGCGAGCCATCCAGCTGGTGGAGCAGTGTGTCGACGGTCTCGACCGCCTGCTCGGTCTCGGCCTGGCGGGCACTGCGCTGGGATTCGAGGTCGGACTGGCCGCTCAGGGTCGCGGCGGACAGGCCGCGGTGCTGCTGGGTGAGCTGGATCAATCGCAACAGCCCGCGGGAGGGCGCGAGCCCCGCCAGCTCGGCCCGATCGCGTGCCAGGTCTCGCTCGACACTGCGCACGGAGTACGCCAGCGGCAGCGCCACCACCCCTGCAGCCACCGCACTCAGCAGGAAAAATTTGCGCGAAAGTCGAAGATTGCGGATGAATTGGGGCATGTTGGACTCGTGACGGCAGGGCTCGAAGCGCTTCCAGTCGATGGAATCACGCTGCTTGCAGTATCGACACCCGGTCTCGCCCCTGCGGCCTGAAGTACCCCGCCAACCCCTGTCAATTCTGCGGAATCCGGGCAGCCCGCGGCGCGCGTCAACCGAGGCGGCGGCCCACGTAGCGGGTGACGCAGCCGGCGCCCTGGTGCCCCGGCCCCTCGTCGAGCAGCACCTCGCCCTCCCAGCCCAGCAGTTCGTCGCACAGCCCGGCAAAGTCGTCGCGCAACTGCGCCAGCGTGTACAGCATGTCGACGTCCTTCGGCCCCCCGCTGGCGCGCCCGAGCTGGTCCGGGTGGAAGGCCTCGACGATCACCACGCCGCCCGACGCCAGTCCCCGCGCCAGCCGGCGGTGCGCCCCGGCGCGGAAGGCCGACGGCAGGTGCACGAAGACCAGTACCAGCGCGTCCCAGCGGCCCGGCATCGGCGCCCAGACCTCGAGATCGCCTGCCTCGATGTCGAGCGACACCCCGCGCTCGGCCGCCAGCGCACGCGCCTTGTCCAGCCCGACCTGCGACGAATCGACCGAGCAGACCCGCATCCCCTGCTGCGCCAGCCAGACGCCGTTGCGCCCTTCCCCGTCCCCCGGCACCAGCACCCGCCCGCCAGGTGTCAGCCGCCCCGACTCGGCCTGCAGGAAGGCATTCGGCGCGGTGCCGTACTTGTAGCCGGGTTCGGCGAAACGCTGGTTCCAGAAATGGCGCATCGGGATCGGTCCGGGACAGGGAGAAGGCGACAAGGATGACAGATCAGCGCGGCGGCGCCACCAGCGGCCAGCCCTTGCCCGCCCAGCCACCCATGCCCCCGTGCACGTAGCGCACGTTCGTGTAGCCCTGCTCCCGCAGCGCCGCCGCGACCTTGCTCGACCGGCTCTGGGTCTGGCAGATCAGCAGCACCGGCTGGGCCGCGTCCCGGGGAATCTCGCCCAGGCGCGCGCCAAGCTGGCTCATCGGCAGCAGCGTCGCCCCCGCTGCAACACCCGTGGCCTGCTCCTGAGGCTCCCGGATGTCGAACAGGCGCACGCGCCCGGTGGCCAGTTCGGCCCGCGCCACGTCCAGGTTCACCGACCTGCCTTCGGCCTCGTCGGCATTCGAGCAAGCCACCAGCCAGCTCAGCGCCAGTGCCGCACCCAGCAAGCCGAATCGACGCCGGGACCGCCCACGCGGGGCTTCAGAACAAACAGAAACTTTCATACCGCATTTATACACCCACCCGTATCATGGCCCCCGTGCCACGGTAGAGGCCAGCGCACCAAAAGTGTGGTCAATCCACGTGCCGTCATCTACCCTACAGGGCATCAACCCCGGAGTCTGTCCATGAAAACTGCCCACGATCTCGTCACCGCCGCCCGCGCCCGCATCTCGGAAATCGCCCCGGCGGCGGCCAGCACCGCCCTGGTCGCGGCGGATCTGGTGCTCGACGTGCGCGAGCCGGACGAATACGCCGCCGGCCACCTGCCCGGCGCCGTCAACATTCCGCGTGGCCTGCTGGAGTTCAAGCTCTCCGGCAACCCCGCCTACGAGCGGCGCGACCTGCAGATCGTCGTCTACTGCAAGACCGGCGGCCGCGCGGCGCTGGCGGCCTGCGCGCTGCACGAGATGGGCTATGTCTCGGTACAGTCGGTGGCCGGCGGCATCGACGCCTGGATCGCCCAGGGCGGTCAGGTCGCCAAGCCCGCCCCCCTCTCCTTCGACTGATCACGCACGCCGCTGATCACCCCGCCATGGCCTCGACGCAGCCTCCGCTCAAGTTCCTCTCGCCCGCCTGGTTCTCGATCGTGATGGGGCTGTGCGGCCTGTCGCTGGCGTGGCTGCGCGCCGCGCCGCTGATGGGCGAGGTCACCGGCAGCATCGCGGCCGTCTTGGGCGGACTGGCGGCGCTGGTCTTTCTGGCGCTGGCCGCCGCGAGCGCCATGCGGCTGCTGCGCCACCCCGACGCCTGGCGGGACGACCACGCCCACCCGGTGCGCCACACCTTCCTGGCGACGATGCCGGTCTCGCTGATCCTGCTGTCCACGGTCGCGGTCGGCCTGTTCGGGGCGCATCCGGCCGCCAACGCGCTGTGGTGGGCCGGCAGCCTGGGCCAGCTCGGCGTGACGCTGTGGGTGGTCAGCCGCTGGTGGAACGGCAACAAGGCCGGCGGGCTGCAGTGGCAGGTGGTGACCCCCGCGCTGATCATTCCGGTGGTCGGCAACGTGCTGGTGCCGCTGGCGGGGGTCACGCTTGGCCATGCGGAATGGTCGGCGGCGCAGTTCGGCATCGGCGTGCTGTTCTGGCCGCTGGTGCTGGCGCTGCTGCTGGTGCGCATCGCCGTGCAGGGCCTGTGGCCGGACCGGCTGATGCCCTCGGCCTTCATCCTGATCGCGCCGCCGGCAGTGATCGGGCTGTCGGCACTGCAGCTCGGCGCGCCGCCCGTGCTGGGCTGGATGCTCTGGGGCATGGCGCTGTTCAGCTTCCTCTGGGCCGCCACGCTGGCCCGCCGCATCGTCGCGCAGGCGTTCACGATCGCGCACTGGGGGCTGTCCTTCCCGATGGCGGCGCTGGCGGGGCTGACGCTGCAGCTCGCTGCGCCGGGCGGGCTGCTGGCCGTCCTCGGGCCGATGCTGCTGGCGCTGACCTCGCTGGTGGTGTTCGGCCTCGGCATGGGCACCGTGCGCGGCCTGCGCCAGGGCACCCTGCTGGCGCCCGAGCCGGTGGCGATGATCCAGCCGGTCAGCGCGACGACCTGAAGCTCACGGGCGCCCGCAGCCCACTGCGCCCCGGCGCTGACTCCAGCGTGACAGCCGGGCCGTGGCAGCGCATGGTCTGCTGCAGTCCCGAACGTCCAGGACCAGGCACATGACCACCCACCGCACCCAGGAACACCACGACACCGCCGCCACCCTCGCCCGCTGGGAGGCCGACGAGGCCCGCGTGCGCGCCCGCCTCGCCCCGACCGGCCTCGCCCGCCCGGACCAGATCGCCCACCTGGGCGGCCTGGAATGGTTCGAGGCTGTCAGCCGCGGCGAGCTGCCCTCGCTGCCGATCGGCGAGACGATGGACTTCTGGCCGGTCGAGTTCGAACACGGCCGCTTCGTCTGGCAGGGCCGCCCGCACGCCCGCTTCGCCAATCCGATGGGCACCATCCACGGCGGCTGGATCGCCACGCTGCTCGACTCCTGCGTGGCCTGCGCAGTCCACACCACGCTGCCCGCCGGGCGCGGCTACACGACGGCCGAGCTGAAGGTGAGCTACATCCGCGCGCTGACGCCGCAGGTCGGGCTGGTGCGCGCCGAGGGGCGTGTCATCAACGCCGGGCGGCAGGTCGGTTTTGCCGAAGGCCGGCTGGTCGGCGCGGACGGCAAGCTGTATGCCCACGCGACGACCACCTGTGTCGTGCTGGCCGCCAGCCGGGCGACGGGCACCTGAGTCGGCCGCAAACCGGTGCGGAAGGTGGCAAACAAGGTGCGCAGGCCACTGGGCGCGCCCGGAAATTCGTGATCTAGTACCGCCCGGGCAGGGTCCGGAATCCGGTCTTGCCGGCGCCTGCCGATAACGAGGCGCCACGTACATGTCCTCCCCTGGACCCTCTCCCCCGACCGTGCGAGAACTGCATGACCGAAGCACTGGACGACCAATCGCTGCAAACCCTGCGTGCCTGCCTGCAAGCCAGTTCTGCAGCAGAGGGGTCACTGCGCTGGCTGGCCGATCGCCTGCACCGCACCGAGGCCGACCTGCAGGCCCAGAGCGCCCTGCTGCGTACCGTGCTGGACGAAAGCCCGGACTTCATCCTGCTGAAGGACCACGAGGGCCGCTTCCTGCTGGCCAACCAGCCGGTGGCCGCGTTCTATGGCACCACCCCCGAAGCGATCGTGGGTCGCCTCGACCGCGACCTCGGCGTGCCGCCCGAGATGGCCGAGTCGATGCACCAGAACGTGCTGGCCATCATGGCCAGCGGCCAGACCGAGATCGTGCTGGAGGAGTCCCGCAACGCCCGCACCGGCGAGATCAGCCATTTCCGCTCGATCAAGAAGCCCTTCACCGGCCCGGACGGCCTGCCCCGCATCCTCGTGATCGCGCACGACATCACCGACCTGCGCCGCGCGCAGATGCGCGTCGAGGACAGCGAGCGGCGCCTGCTGCACGCCCTGGAGGCCACCGGTGACGCCGTCTGGGACTGGCACCTGCCCAGCGGCCAGCTCACCCTGAACCAGCGCTGGTACACGCTGTTCGGCCACGACCCGTCCGAAGCCAGCGGCACGCTGGACGACTTCTGGCTCTGCGTGCCCGACGAGGAGCGGGGCGACATGCTGCGCGCCCTCGACGACTGCCTGGCGGGTCGTGCCGCCTACCTGCACGAGCACCGCATGCGCCGCAAGGATGGCCGGCTGATCTGGGTGCAGGACCGCGGCCGCGTCGTCGAGCGCGATGCGGATGGTCAGCCCCTGCGCATGGTCGGCAGCGTCGGTGACATCACCCAGCAGAAGCGCGCGCAGGACCTCATCTGGCAGCAGGCCAACTACGACACGCTGACCGGCCTGCCCAACCGCAACATGTTCCTCACGCGGCTGCAGCAGGAGATGTCCTCCAGCGACCGTTCCGGGCAGTCGATGGCGCTGCTGATGCTCGACCTCGACAACTTCAAGGAAGTCAACGACACCCTCGGCCACGCCTGGGGCGACGTGCTGCTGCAGGAGGCCGCGCGCCGGCTGCAGCAGTGCGTGCGCGGCACCGACATCGTCGCGCGGCTCGGCGGTGACGAGTTCACGCTGGTGCTCGGCGGACTGGAGGATCCATCGTCGATCGCCCGGGTGGCGCAGGCCGTGCTGAAAGCGGTGAGCGAGCCCTTCGCGCTGGGTTCGGACCAGGCCTACGTCTCGGGCAGCCTCGGCATCACCCTCTACCCGACCGACGGCGTCCATGACGTCAACGGCCTGCTCAAGAACGCCGACCAGGCGATGTACGCCGCCAAGCAGCAGGGCCGCAACCGCAGCCAGTACTTCACACCCTCGATGCAGCAGGTCGCGCAGGAGCGCATGCGGCTGATCTCCGACCTGCGCCCGGCGCTGGAGAAAAAGCAGTTCCACCTCTGCTACCAGCCCATCGTCGAGCTGACCAGCGGCCGGATCTGCAAGGCCGAGGCGCTGGTGCGCTGGACCCACCCGACACGCGGCGTGGTCAGCCCGGTGGAGTTCATCCCGGTGGCCGAATCGACCGGCATGATCCACGCCCTCGGCAGCTGGGTCTTCCACGAGGCGATGCACCAGACGGCACGCTGGCGCGTCTGGCGGCCACAGTTCCAGGTCAGCGTGAACGTCTCGCCGCTGCAGTTCCAGAACAACCGGATCGACCTGATCGGCTGGCGCGAGCACCTGAGCGCGCTCGGACTGGACGGACACAGTGTCGTGCTGGAGATCACCGAGGGCCTGCTGATGGAAGCCGGCTCGCAGGTGCTCGACCAGATGCTCAAGCTGCGCGACGCCGGCATCCAGGTCGCGCTCGACGACTTCGGCACCGGCTACTCCTCGCTGGCCTACCTGAACCGCTTCGACATCGACTACATCAAGATCGACCGCTCCTTCGTGCGCGACCTGCAGCCGGACTCGCCGGAGCTGGCGCTGTGCGAGGGCATCGTGATGATGGCGCACAAGCTCGGCCTGAAGGTCGTCGCCGAAGGCATCGAGACCCAGGCGCAGCACGACCTGCTGCTGGCCGCCAGCTGCGACTACGGGCAGGGCTACCTCTACGCCCGCCCGGTGCTGGCCGAGGAATTCGACCGGCTGCTGGCCGCCGAAGCGCCGGTCTGACCGGCCTGCCTCGGCGCGTGCCGCTTCAGTGCGCCCCGCCAGCGTCGACCGGCGCGGCCTGGCCCAGCCGCGGCGGCCTGGAGGTGCGCCACACCAGCGGGATCAGCAGCAGGAAGATCCCCGCCGACACCAGGAACACGTCGTCCGCCGCGCGGGTGTAGGCCTGCTGGTTGATCAGCCGCTCGACCTGCGCCAGCGCCTGCTCCAGACTGAAACCGCCGGACTGGATCGAGCGCAACGCCTCGTCGGTCACCGGATCGCCCGCGTTCAGCCGCTCGGCGAGGTGGGCGTGGTGCATCACTGCGCGGTCCTGCCAGATCGTCGTGGCCACCGAGGTGCCCATCGCGCCGGCCGTGATGCGCACGAAGTTCGACAGGCCCGCCGCGGCCGGCACCCGTGAAGGATCCAGCCCCGACAGCGTCAGCGTCGTCAGCGGGATGAAGAAGAAGGACAGCGCCGCGCCCTGGATCAATGTCGGGATGAGGATCGAGACGAAGTCGGTCTGCAGCGTGAAGCGGCTGCGCAGCCACAGCACCAGCGAGAAGCACACGAACGCCCCGGTCGCCATCCAGCGCGGGTCCCACACCGACACCTTCTTGCCCACCAGCGGCGTCAGCAGGATCGCCAGCACGCCCACCGGCGCCATCGCCATGCCCGCCCAGGTGGCGGTGTAGCCGACCCACTGCTGCAGCCACATCGGCAGCAGCACGATGTTGCCGAAGAACAGCCCGTAGGCCACCGACAGCGTCAGCGCGCCATAGAGGAAGTTCGGCCGCGTGAACAGCCGCAGATCGACCACCGGGTGCGCGTCCGTCAGCTCCCAGGCGACGAAGACCGCGAAGCCGAACACCGCCACCACCGCCAGCGCGATGACCATCGGCGAGTGGAACCAGTCCAGCTCATGCCCCTTGTCGAGCATCAGCTGCAGCGCGCCCACCCAGAGCACCAGCAGCGCCAGCCCCACGGTGTCGATCGGCAGCTGTCGGGTCGGCGTCTCGCGGTGGCGGTAGATGCGCCAGGTGATGCCGGCAGCGAGCAGCCCGACGGGCACGTTGATGTAGAAGATCCACGCCCAATGCACGTGGTCGGTGATCCAGCCACCCAGCAGCGGCCCGACCACGGGGGCCACCAGCGTCGTCATGCCCCACAGCGCCAGCGCCGTGCCGGCCTTGGTGCGCGGGTAGCTCGACAGCAGCAGCGTCTGCGACAGCGGGATCATCGGTCCGGCCACCAGCCCCTGCATCACGCGGAACACGATCAGCGCCTCCAGCGACGGCGCGAAGCCGCACAGCCACGACGCCAGCACGAACAGCAGCACGCTCCAGGTGAACAGCTTCACCGCGCCGAAGCGCTGCGTCAGCCAGCCGGTCAGCGGCACCGAGATCGCGTTGGCCACGCCGAAGCTGGTGATGACCCAGGTGCCCTGCGACGGGCTCACGCCCAGATCGCCCGCGATCGCCGGCAGCGAGACGTTGGCGATCGACGAGTCCAGCACGTTCATGAAGGTCGCCAGCGACAGCGCCAGCGTGCCGAGCGCGAGCTGGCCGCCTTCGAGCGGTGGTGGCGGCACGTAGGGGGCCGCACCAGTGGTCGCGGCGGGCGCACTCATGCCGGCTTCCGGGCGGTCGAGACGGCCAGACCGACCCGGCCGAGGTTGGCGGTGATGATGCGCTGCACGTCGGCCTCGGCCTCGCGCTCCAGGCCGTCGTAGACCTCGGTGCGGTCCGGGTGCGCGGTGGCCGCCACGGCGGGCAGCACGGCGCCATCCTGCTTGGCCACGTCCACGGTGACGGCCATCGACAGCCCGACGCGCAGCGGGTGCGCCGCGACCTCGGCCCGGTCCAGCGCGATGCGCACCGGCACGCGCTGCACCACCTTGATCCAGTTGCCAGTGGCGTTCTGCGCCGGCAGCAGCGAGAACGCCGCGCCCGTGCCCGCGCCCAGCCCGGCGATGCGGCCGTGGTAGACCACCTTGTCGCCGTAGACATCGGCCACCAGCTCGGCCGGCTGGCCCAGGCGCAGCGCACGCAGCTGGCCTTCCTTGAAGTTGGCATCGACCCAGGCGCCCTGCAGATCGACCACGGACATCACCGGCGTGCCCGGCTGCACGCGCTGGCCGAGCTGCACGCTGCGGCGGGCGACATGGCCGTCGACCGGCGCCAGCAGCTCGGTGCGCTTGAGCGCGATCCACGCCTCGCGCACCTTGCCGGCGGCGCGCTGCACCTGCGGCTGCGACTCGACGCTGCCGCCATCGGTGAGGATGCCGTTGCTGCGCTGCTGTTCGTGCGCGGTGTCGAGCGCGGATTTCGCAGCCGCCGCCACGCTGCGCGCCGAGGCGAGCTGCGCGGTGACGTGGTTGAACTCCTCGCGGCCGACCGCGCCGCTCTCGACCAGCGGGGCGCGGCGGTTCACGTCGTCCTGCGCGCGGGCCAGGTCGGCCTGGGCGCGCTTGAGGTCGGCCTCGCGCTGGGCAACCTGCGTGCCGAGCGTGTCGTTGCCGGTGTAGATCTGGCGCACTTCGCGCACGGTCTGCGCGAGCTGCGCCTCGGCCTGCTCCAGCGCGAGCTTCGCGTCGGTCGCGTCCAGCCGCAGCAGCACCTGGCCGGCGCGGACGTGGTCGGTGTCGTCGGCCTCGACCGCCTTGACGGTGCCGCCGGCCAGTGCGGTGACCTGCACCACGCGGGCCTGGACGTAGGCGTTGTCGGTGCTCTCGCTGTGGCGGGCATACAGCGCCCACCACGCGCCATACGCACCGCCGGCCAGCACGGCCACGGCGGCGATGGTGGTCAGCGCGCGGCGGCGGGGGTTCGCCGGCTTGGCCGTGTCGGGCGCCTTCGGGGAGATTTCGGTCGCGGGGTTGCTCATGGGGAACTCGTCTTCATCGATTGTTCTGGGCCGTCGCGCGCGGCGCGTCCGGCGGGAGGTTGGCCGCGGTGTAGCCGCCGCCGAGGGCCTGCATCAGCTGCACCCGGGTGTCGAAGGCGCGGGCGCGCAGGTCGACCGCAGCGCGGCGCTGGGCCAGCAGCTGCTGCTCGGCGGTCAGCACGACCAGGTAGTTGCCCAGCCCGGCGCCAAAGCGGCGCTGCGCGGTGTCATGGGCCTGCTCGGCGGACTGCAGCGCACGGGCCTGCTCGGTGCGCTGGGCCTGCACGGCGGCGGTGCTGGTCAGCGCGTCGGCGGCTTCGCGCACCGCGTCGAGCAGCGCGCCGTTGTAGGCCGCGATCGACGCATCCAGATCGGCCGAGCGCGACTGCAGTTGCGCTCGCAGCCGGCCACCATCGAACAGCGGCAGGCGCAGCGCCGGGCCGACACCGGCCTGCCGGCTGTCGAACTGGACCAGCCGGTCCAGCCCGAGCGCGCTCAGCCCGACGAAGGCACTGAGCTGCACATCGGGATAGAACTGCGCCCGCGCCTCGCGCACGCCCTGCGTGGCCGCCTCAACGCGCCAGCGCGCCGCCACGATGTCGGCGCGGCGGCCGAGCAGGTCGGTGCCGATGCGGCCAGTTTCGGGTGCGGGCACCTGCAGCGCGTCCAGCCGCGGCGCCAGCGCATCGAGCGCGGTCGGCGCCTGCGAGGTCAGCGCGGCCAGCGCGTGGCGCACCAGGGTGATCTGCTCGTCGAGCACGAGGCGCTGGGTGCGCGCATCGGGCACCGTGGATTCGGCCTGGCGCAGCTCGACCTGGGTGTCCAGCCCGCCCTTCACGCGACGCTGCACCAGGTCCAGCGTCTGCGTTCGCAGCGCGATGGTGCGGTCGGCCACCTCGCGCTGCGCCAGCAGGCGGGCGAGTGCGAGGTACTGGCGCGTCACGGCGCCGGCCAGGGCTTGCCGGGCGGCGGACAGCTCGGCCTGCAGCGCCTGCTCCTGGCCAACGGCGGCGGCGAGCGCAGCACGGTGGCGGCCGAAGAAGTCCAGCGACCACGTGCCGCCGATCTGCAGATTGCCGGTGTCGCGCACGCTGCCAGCGATCGGCGGCGGCACGAGGCCATTGCCGGTGTAGCGCTGGCGGGTCGCGTCGGCGGACAGGCCGATCTGCGGCTCGTCACTGGCCTGCGCGCCCTGGCTGGCGGCCTGCGCACGCGCGAGCCGCGCCATCGCGGCCTGCACGCTCGGGTGGTCGGCCGTGGCGCGCTCGACCAGCGTGTCGAGCGCCGGGTCGCCGAGCGCCTTCCACCAGCCGTCGCCGGCGGCGAGTGCGCCGGTGTCGGCCACGAGACCGAGCTGCGTCGGCGCCAGCGCGGCCTGCACGGGAATCGGCCGGCCCGGGTTCGCGCACCCGGTCATCACCAGCGCCGCCGCCAGCGCCAGCGCGCCGACGCCGGGCGTCACCATGGTCGTCTTGTTGAAGCGGTTCATGCCGCACCCTCCTGGCGGGCGGTCGCGGCATCCGCGCGCATCGCCTCGCCGTTGGACAGGAGCCGCAGCAGCAGCCCCATCAGTTGTTCGAACTCTTCCACCGAGAAGCCCGTCAGGTGCGTGTTGAGCACCTCTGTCAGCACCGGCGGCACCCGCTCGGCCACCGCCCGCCCCGCGTCGGTGAGCGCCAGGTTCACCACGCGCCGGTCGGTGCAGGAGCGCTCGCGGCGCACCAGTTGCTTCGCCTCCAGCCGGTCGATCAGGCGCGTCACCGCCGCCGGATCGACCTGCAGATCGCGCGCCAGCGTCACCGCCGTCGTCTCGTGGGGGCAGTTGAGCAAGCGGAACAGCGGCAGCCATTGGGCATGGGTCAGGTCCAGTTCGACCAGCCGGCGGTCCGCCTCCTGCAGGATCGAGGTCAGCACCTGGCGCATCAGCAGGCCCAGACTGCGCTCGGGCCGGTAGGTCTCGGCGGTGTAGATCGGCGGGCGTGGCGCCGCTGCGGGATCGGTCGTGTTCATGGGAAGTTATTTTATTGCCCAGTCAATCATTGACTAGGCAATATAAATCGACCCTGTCACCGATGTGGGCTTAATCCGACCCCTGGCGGACCGCGCGCCAGACTGAAGCGGCAAGTCCCTGACAATACGCACCATGCACACGGCGTGGCACAGTCACACTGCACTGGCAGGCTGCGCCTGATGAAGAGGCTTGAGAACTACAGGGGTCCGCCCCGAGGACATACGCGATGAAACGATTGGACGACTTCCGCATGCAGATGGGCCGCCACGAACTGGTGCCCATCATGGTCGGCGGCATGGGCGTGGACATCTCCTCCTCCGACCTGGCGCTGGAAGCGGCGCGCCTGGGCGGTGTCGGCCACATCTCGGACGCGATGATCAAGACGGTCACCGACCGCCGCTACAAGACCAAGTACGTCAAGGCCAAGCAGGCCATGTACAAGCTCAACGTCGAGTCCGAGGACAAGTCCGCGGTCAAGTTCGACCTGGGCCACCTCGCCGAAGCCACGCGCCTGCACGTCGAAAGCACCATGACCCGCAAGCAGGGCAGCGGTCTGGTGTTCATCAACTGCATGGAAAAGCTGACGATGAACGGCCCGAAGGAGACGCTGAAGGTGCGCATGGCCTCCGCGATGGACGCCGGCATCGACGGCATCACGCTCGCCGCCGGCCTGCACCTGGGCTCCTTCGCGCTGATCGAGGACCACCCGCGCTTCCGCGACGTCAAGCTCGGCATCATCGTGTCCAGCCTGCGCGCGCTGCAGTTGTTCCTGAAGAAGAATGCCCGCCTGAACCGCCTGCCCGACTACATCGTGGTCGAGGGCCCACTGGCCGGCGGCCACCTCGGCTTCGGCATGGACTGGGCCGAGTACGACCTCGCCACCATCGTCGCCGAGATCCTGGCGTGGATGAAGGCCGAGCAGCTCGACATCCCCGTGCTGCCTGCCGGCGGCATCTTCACCGGCAGCGACGCGGTGCGTTTCATGGAGATGGGCGCATCCGGCGTGCAGGTGGCGACCCGCTTCACGGTGAGCAAGGAATGCGGCCTGCCCGACGACATCAAGCAGGAATACTTCAAGGCCGACGAGGACGACATCGAGGTCAACCAGATCTCGCCGACCGGCTACCCGATGCGCATGATCAAGTCCAGCCCGGGCATCGGCGACGGCATCCGCCCGAACTGCGAGGCCTACGGCTACCTGCTCGACGCGAACGGCAAGTGCGCCTACATCACGTCCTACAACCGCGAAGTGGCGGCGCATCCGGGCGTCAAGCGCATCTCGGTGATGGACAAGACCTGCCTGTGCACGCAGATGCGCAATTTCGACATCTGGACCTGCGGCCAGCTCACCTGGCGCCTGAAGGACACGACCCACCGCCACGCCGACGGCCGCTACCAGCTGCTCACGGCCGAGCACGTGTTCCAAGACTACCAGTTCAGCACGGACAACCAGGTGCGCCTGCCCGAGGCAGGGCTGATCGTGGCCAATTAACCTTACCCTGCCACGAGGCTGTCAACGCCGACGGCGGGGAACCGGCGGCAAGCGAGCGGGTTGATGCGCCTTGAGGCCCGCATCACCCGTCAGAATTTCGACGTGAAAGCCTGCCAATGCATAGTGCTCCGCGACGTACTTGATGGTTGCATCACCAATGGTCAGCTTTTGCGCCGCCAATTCTGGCCATACTGCGGCCAATGTCAGCAGACTCTCGGATTCCCACAGCCGCCCCTGATCCGTGAAAGCTGCCCAAGGTGACGTCGCTTCTGCCGCACTGCGCAAGTGATCAACCAGCGAATGGGCCAGCTTGAATCGATCACCACTGGACTGGGCAATGTGATTACCGGTTTCAATCAAGGCAGCCAGCGGCAGTACAAATATACTTCCCGCTTGGCGCTCTGTTTCCAGCAACTGATCGATTCGCTCATGCGTCCATCGATCCGTCACAGGTCCGGCTGTTTCTTTCCCTGGAATCTTCAACCAGCAGCACAATACCGAAGTATCCAAAATAAAAACGCGCTTAGACATGCACGGTTTCCTGTTGCTCCGCTGCTGAAAAATCCATCTCCAATTGCAAAGCCTTTTCAATGAGGCCGTTGCTGGACAGTTTTCCAATAGAACCCTGCGCCAGCAGTTTTGGCAGCTTCTTCATGTCTTCCAGCAGCGTCAATTGACTGAGTCCGCTGTGCGGATTTCGGTGTGCCACCGTGATGAACGGCACCATCTCGGCGCCCATTGCATCAAGCAACGCGGGGTTGTGGGTCGTCACCAGCACATCAACTTCCTGTTCTTCACCCACTGTTCGAAGCATGTCCAGCAACATCCGCGCCCGCGACGGATGTAATCCGTTATCGACCTCCTCAATCACCAGCAAACTGTGCCTAGGCCGGGTCAGCAAAGCCGTTAGGATGGCCAGAAAGCGCAGCGTCCCATCCGACATGCCCCGTGCATCTACCGTTGGCGGATCTCCCGAGTCGCTCCATTGCTCCTCGCAATACAGCATCGCATCCGACTTGAATTTTCCAACTGGCTCAGCATATACCCGGCGAATATCTTTTTCCGGCAGCTTCCGTGCATACCGGGTCAAAACAGATTCGATGGACGCCTGTTTTTCTTGGGGAAGCGCCGCGATCACGCCCGCGATATTCCGCGCATCGGAATCGAGTCGCTCATTCAGTGGCGAATAGCCACGCATGTGCGACGGAATCGGGTCGAGGATGAAAATATCCCTGAGTGCAGCAACCACCACACCGACACCATCTTGTATTTCCTGGCGCAGCTTCTGACCGACCAGATGCGTCAACACAGACTGCACACGACTCACCTGACGAGGGCTTCCCTGCTTTTCGTTGTACAGACGAGCGGTCACTGTGGGCGAGGCGATCTCGCAGGGGTCGGTGCGAAACAACTTGATCTGCCCGAGCACAGAATCCCGTTTGCGCAGACCGTTCCGATCCAATCGGTAACGAACCCGCGTGAGTTGTTCAGAGAGCACCTCGCAGCGGCTGTCGCTGAGCGTGCATTCCAGCCGGTACTGATAATCCGTCTGCTCGTCCGCGCGGCAGGTCACACCCACAGCGAACGAGGTATTGGGCCGCCGCGCCGCCCACTCCACACCGCCACGCAACGCAGGCAGCACGCCGTCACCTTGCAACGCCGCCGTGAGTGCGGTGCCGTGAGCGATTCGGTTCAGAAAGGCAAATGCGTCCAGCGCATTCGATTTGCCACTGGCGTTGGTGCCGATGAGCACCGTCAGCGCATCAATGCTCACCCGCGCCTGTTCGTAGCTTTTCCAGTTTTCCAGCAGAAGTTCGGTCAGCATGGTGGGGCATCCACAAAGAGGGAAGTCAATCCAGCATCGTAGCGCCCGGAATACAGATTCTCAGGCTCAGCACGCCACGATGTTGACCGCCAGCCCCCCGCGGGCGGTCTCCTTGTACTTGGTCAGCATGTCCGCCCCGGTCTCGCGCATGGTCTTGATGACCTTGTCGAGGCTGACGTGGTGGGTGCCGTCGCCGTAGAGGGCCATGCGCGCGGCGTTGATCGCCTTGACCGAGGCGATGGCGTTGCGCTCGATGCAGGGGATCTGCACCAGCCCGCCCACCGGGTCGCAGGTCAGGCCCAGGTGGTGCTCCATGCCGATCTCGGCGGCGTTCTCGACCTGCGCGGGCGTGCCCCCCATCACCGCGCACAACCCCGCCGCCGCCATCGAACACGCGACACCGACTTCCCCCTGGCAGCCCACCTCGGCGCCGCTGATGCTGGCGTTTTCCTTGTAGAGCAGCCCGATCGCTGCCGCGGTCAGCAGGAAGTCGATGACACCGCGCTCGTCCGCCCCCGGCACGAAGCGGACGTAGTAGTGCAGCACCGCGGGAATGATCCCGGCCGCGCCATTGGTCGGCGCCGTGACGACCCGCCCGCCGGCGGCGTTTTCCTCGTTCACCGCCAGCGCGTACAGGTTCACCCAGTCGAGCACGACCAGCGGATCGGCCGCCTTGGCCCCTCGCGCGTCCAGCGCCGTCAGCGCCCGCGACAGCGCCGCCGCCCGCCGCCGCACCTTGAAGCCGCCCGGCAGCGTGCCCTCGGTGCGGCAGCCGCGCTCCACGCAGGCCTGCATCACCGCCCAGATGCGCAGCAGGCCGGCATCGGTCTCGGCGTCGGTGCGCCAGTGGCGCTCGTTGCGGCGCATCACCTCGGCGATGCTGCAACCGTGCGCCTTTGTCAGCGCCAGCAGGTCGGCACCGCTGTGGAAAGGCAGCGGCAGCACGCTGGTGTCGGGTGCGATCACCTTCTGGCGCTGGCCGTCCGCAGCAACCTGCTCGCTGATGACAAAGCCACCGCCCACCGAGTAGTACACCCGCTCGGCCAGCACCGCCCCAGCCGTGTCGAAGGCCGAGAAGCGCATCCCGTTGGCGTGCAGCGGCAGGCTCTCGCGGCGGTGGAAGACCACGTCGCGGGCCTCGTCCAGCGCGATGGGGTGGGTGCCGTCGAGCAGCACGCAGTGGCGCTGGCGCAGGTCGTCCAGCAGCGCCGAGATCAGGTCCACGTCCACCGTGTCCGGCTCATGCCCGCCGAGGCCGAGCAGCACGGCGGTGTCGCTGCCATGGCCCTTGCCAGTGGCGCCCAGCGAGCCGTAGAGATCGACCCGGACCCGCTCAGTGCGGTCCAGCAACTCGGCGTGCAGCAGCCCCTGCGTGAACAGCCGCGCGGCACGCATCGGCCCGACCGTGTGGGAGCTGGACGGCCCGATGCCGATCTTGAACAGGTCGAAAACACAGACAGCCATGGCCGGCTCCTGTTATCCCCGCCGCCTGTGGATAACGTTGTTCACAAGCGGTGCGGAGTGTTCGCAATTGACATCCTCCCCGCCCTAAAGGACGGGGATTCCTCCTGCGAGACGCGCATGCCCGCGCGCGGCGATGTTCTTGGCTGCGTTCACGTCGCGGTGGTGTTCCGCGCCGCATTCGCAGCAAGTCCATCGCCTTATTCCAAGCCCTGTCCTACCTTTCGGACTGCTCGCGGGAATGACCCCGCAGCTCGAACACGTCTGGGTTGTGTAGGCTTCATTCACCTCTTCAAAGACGATGCCGGCCCCATGGCTCTTGTATTCCAGCATCGTCTTCAACATCGACCATCCGGCGTCCAGCGTGGACTTCGCCATCCGGGTCTTGACCATCGATTTCGCCTGCACGTTGCCGACGAAGATCGCCGCATTGCGCTCGACCAGCCCGGTGCTGAACTTGTGCATCGCGTCCTTGCGCGTGTTGGCGATCTTGGCGTGGATTGCGCGGACCCGGCCTTTCTTGCGCGCCCGCTGGGCGATCCCCAGCGCGCCCTCGTGCTTGCGGTACAGG